>NZ_BADY01000083.1:0-41951 GCF_000241185.1 Pseudoalteromonas sp. BSi20495 | reverse complement strand
GCTGGTGTTGGGTTATAAGCTTTCTAAAAAGTCTTCATCAAAATCAGCGGGCTCTTCTTTGATTGGCGGATTACCGTCGTATAGTTCATAAATTTGACGCTGGAAATAAATATCTTTCACAAACAAGTATGGATCAAGTGAATCATTTAATAGCCCCTCTTGAGGGATTAATGAGGCGCGCGCTTCCACTGCCTTTAAAACAAACACTAGAATAGTTTGTGGAGTCGTTAATGCTACCTCAGGTAGTACAAAGTTATCGACGACATCACCCGTTAAGTTACGCACTGTTTTTGGCCCCATAGCAGGCAGCATTAAATAAGCGCCATCGCCCACCCCCCACACACCCAAGGTCTGTCCAAAGTCTTCATCTACAACTTCAAGGCCTAATGAGCTGGCAACATCAAACAAACCAAATATGCCAACAGTAGAATTAACTAAAAAACGCGCAAGGCTAACACTTGCATTACCCGGCTTACCTTGCAGGCCGGCATTTATCATATCTACAGGAGCCGTTATATTGTCGGTAAAATGGACAACGCTCTGGCGTACAGGTACAGGTGTAACTGTCATGTAACCAACTGCTGCGGGGCGCAACAAGTATGCATCGAGTACATCCATATTAAAGTCATATAATGGACGATTAATACTTTGCAGAGGATCTCTCTCATCTACTTTACTTTGTGGTACTTGAGCACAACCGGCCAGTACCAATAAACATAAAAAAGTAAAACTATGCTTTAACATCTAACGTCCTTAAGGTATTAATGTATCAATTTGAAGTTGGTAGTCACTTACACTTTCACGCTTTAACGACTGTGAATGACCTTCTAGCTCACCAGAACTTGGCATAACCGAGTCATCTATAGAAATACGCGCCGAAATAATAATATTTTCGGCACTCGATAAGTTAAGCCCTGCAACCATTGCACTACTATCACTCAACTCGACTGTAATTGGAAATGAATATTTAGCGAGTTTAACAGCAGCTAATGGCATAGGTGAGCCAGTTGCAGCTTTTGCAAATATAAATAAAATACCGTTTTTTGGTTGTTTATCAATAAGCTCTTTTGCAATGTCGACAGTAACTGCAATAGCACCCGTTGTAGTAGTAACTGGCATAACTAAGCCTTCCGTTTGCATTTGCTGCTCTATATCAGCAATACGCTCAGAGATCATGCTATAACGAGAATCATTTTTTCCCATGCTTGCCAATAAAACTTCAAATGCAGTTTTAGCTTGCGGCCAATCTTTGCGCTCATACGCTATAAGCGCGAGTAACGAAATAGCATCTAAATTGGTAGGCTCGACTTTTAGTACTTTTGAGAGCATACCTGCCGCACGGGTCATATTAGCTTCGCTGCCTTCTAGTAATAAAACTTGGCTGTAACTAATAAGTACCTGCATATTATCAGGATTCATACGTAGCGCTTTATCAAATGACTGCTGCGCCATGTCAAATTCATTAAGCGACATAGCAACTCGTCCAAGTAGCATCCAAGCGACTTCATCATCACCCGAACGGCTAAGCTTAGTACGAAGCGCCAATGCAAAAGCCTGCAGCTCATTTTGACTAAGCGGCTCACCTTTTTGCATTACAGCACGCTCACCGTAATCCGCTAAATTATCCATTGCATCATGCCAAGCCGAAATTTGCTGCTGACTACCTGTAAAGCTATAAAAAATCCCCGTTAGTGCAAGAACAAATGCACCGCCTGTTAAAGCAAAAATACGATTATTACCTTTGCTATTAAGTGACTTTTCTGGCGATAATTCGTTCAATAAACGACGTTTTAATTCAACAATTGATTCTGTGTGATTGACGCTATCAATGCGTTGATTATCTAAATCGGTTTGTAAATCAACTAAACGCTGCTCATAAATACTAATTAGCTCCGCATTGGCATTATGAGTAATTGTTTTAACGTGCTCTTTTTTTAAAAAAGGCAACATCACAAACGCAAGAGCAACCAGTGTGAGTAAAGCAAAACACGCCCACATTAAAATCATTTAACTTTGCTCCTGACGTTTATTTTGTTCAATTAGCTTAGCTAGCAGCATTTCGTCGTCACTGCTCCAGGTTTGTTTTACTGATGCTTTTCGCTGGCGAATAACAATAAAACCAAAGCCGACTATGACAATTAATACAGGTAATACCCAAAGTACTAAAGTCGCGGGTGTAACTGGTGGGTCGTAATGAACAAAATAGCCAAAGCGGTCAATCATGTAATCAATCACTTCGTCTTTGCTCTTACCTTCTTTAACCAATACGAGTACTTTATCGCGTAAGTCTTTAGCAACAACGGCGTCGGAGTCCGCAATATTTTGATTTTGACACTTAGGACAACGCAGCTCTTTAGTTAGCTCTTCAAACAATATTGCTTGTTTGTTGTTATCAAATTGATAGCGGTCTTGCTCAGCAAACGCACTGATGCTTACAAAAATGCTAAGCGTAAGTAGTAACCATTTCATTATTTAAGCTCCTGCATAATTGGCGCAAATTTAGCTCGCCATACTCGCGGGTTTATATCGCCCGTGTGATGCAACAAAATAGTGCCGTTTTTATCGACTAAAAATGTTTCAGGCGCACCCGACACGCCTAAATCCAACGACAAAGTACGATGTAAATCCAAGATATTAAATTGATATGGGTCACCCGCACGTTGCAGCATATCGCTCACTTCTGTGCGAAGTGATTGCATATCAAAAGGGCCATCAAAATCAGCATCGTAACCTTGTACGTAATAAAGCCCAATAATTTTAACACCTTGCTCACGTAACTTAGTTAAATAGCCAAGCTCAACTAAACATGTAGGACACCAAGTGCCCCATACATTTAGTAAGTAAACCTCGCCTTTTAAAGACTCGTTAGTCCATGGCTTATTGTCTTGCATTAAATCAGGTAGATTAAATGCTGGCATTTCTTGACCTAATCGCCCCGTTTGAATTTCACGAGGGTTAGCAAAAAGACCTTGGTATAAAAATACACACACAAAAACAAACACTAAAAGCGGCGCAATAGCTAAAATTTTACGGTTCATAAAACACTCTCCGATGCAGCCCTACGCGCTGTTTTAGCTGATGTGCGGTAGCGTTTATCAAATAAAATCATAAATCCAGCGAGGGAAATAAGCACACCACCAATCCACATCCAACGAACAAACGGTTTGTGATAAATGCGAAGTGACCATGCGCCTTGGCTTAACTGCTCACCTAACGCTAAGTATAAATCACGTGTAAAGCCTGCATCTATTGCCGCCTCGGTCATAAACTGCATACCAATATCATACTTACGTTTTTCGGCGTGTAAGCGTGTTACTAGTTCATTATTTTTAAGCACAGATACAACACCAGCATGACCACTGTAGTTTGGTCCGCGAATAGCTTTAACACCATCAAAGCGGTATTCATATTGATTAAGCTGGACTGTATCGCCTTGTTTCATAGATACATCACGCTCAACTGAATATGCCGATGTAAGCGTTACACCCGCAATAACAAATGCAATACCAATATGCCCAAGCACCATAGCCCAGTAACTTACACCTAAGCGTTTTAAACCTTCTTTTAAGGTGCCATGCACTGCGGCTTTAGTGTAAATATCGATCCCGGTTGATATTGCAATCCAAACCGCAAGCGTAGTAGCTAATAGCGTAAGTGGTTTTACTAAGTCGTAACTTGAAAACAACCAAGCGCAGGTAATTACAACACTGGCTAATACGCCCATTAATATTTTGTTTTGTAAGAAAGCCCATTTATTTTGCTTCCAGCGTAAAAATGGTCCTATACCCATCAAAATAGCAAACGGCACTAAAATTATTGCAAACATTTTATTAAAAAACGGTTCGCCAATAGAAATACTGCCTAGGCCCATCTCTTTATGTACCATAGGTAATAGCGTACCAAGCAATACGATCAATGTAGCAACCACTAAAAATATATTATTGAGCCATAACGCCACTTCGCGCGATACCAGCTTGTATCGTCCTTCACTGTGAACTTGTGACACACGCAGTGCATATAACGCCAAGCCACCACCTACAACGATGCCTAAAAAGGCAAGTATAAATAAGCCACGATCAGGGTCTGTTGCAAAAGCGTGTACCGATACAATAATACCCGAGCGTACAATAAAGGTTCCCAAAAGGCTTAATGAAAACGCTGCGATAGCTAGTAAAACAGTCCATGATTTAAATACACCGCGTTTTTCAGTTACGCTTAATGAGTGCAGTAATGCGGTTGCCACAAGCCATGGCATTAACGATGCGTTTTCTACTGGGTCCCAAAACCACCAGCCGCCCCAGCCAAGCTCTGAATATGCCCACCAGCTACCAATTGTGATTCCTAGAGTTAAAAAGCCCCATGCAGTCATTGTCCATGGACGTGACCACTTAGCCCATGTGTTATCAAGCTTACCGGTTAATAACGCAGCAATAGCAAAAGAAAAAGCAACCGATAGCCCTACATAACCCATGTACAGTAATGGCGGATGAATAATCATACCCGGATCTTGAAGTAACGGATTTAAATCACGCCCCTCTACCGGAAAATAAGGAAGTAGGCGCTCAAACGGGCTTGAAAGTAGCAAGGTGTACATCATAAAACCGACACCTAAAAAGCCAAGCACACCCAATACGCGAGCACGTAACACCCAAGGGAGTGATTTAGAGCGTGCAGCAACTACTGCAGTCCAACCCGCTTGCATTACAAGCCACAGTAAAATAGCGCCTTCATGGCCGCCCCATGTAGAGGTGATTTTGTAATACCAAGGCAGCGTGCTACTTGAATGATATGCTACGTACGATACGGTAAAATCATCCGTTACACTGGCGTAAATAAGTGCTGCAAAAGAGATTAAAACAAAAGCGAATTGCCCAATTGCTAAAGAGGGAGCTGCACGCATTAATCGAAGATTACCGGTATGCGCGCCCCAAAGAGGAAAAATACACAGTAAAACGCTTAATACCATAGCAAGCGTTAAAGAAAAATAACCAATTTCTGGGATCATAGCTAATTACCACTATCTAAGTTGTATTTTGGTTTTTCGTGCTTAATACCTTTAACTGCCTCTGCAACTTCTGCTGGCATATATTCTTCGTCATGCTTTGCTAGCACTTCAAATGCTTCAATAACGTTAGGTTCGATTAATACGCCCTGCGCTACAATGCCTTGCCCTTCACGAAACAAGTCTGGCAATATACCTTGATAACGCACGGTCACTAATGGACCTGTATCTATTAGCTTAAAGCTTACTTGTAAGCTCTGTTCATTACGCTCAACGGTGCCTGGTACAACCATGCCGCCAATACGTAACTTTTGGCCAATGAAAGGCTTTTCTTTATTAGGCCCTTTGCCATCAATAAGTTCGCTTGGCGTATAAAAAAGATTAATGTTTTCTTGAAGTGCATAAAGCACTAAACCAATCGATCCACCAATACCAAACAGCACGGCAATAATTACCAATAGGCGCTTTTTACGTCTTGGATTCATGAGACTTGTTCCTGTTTAGCTTTTTTAATTCGCGCTTCGCGTATTATTTGCTGTTCTACTGAAGCCATAATACGTTTGGTATCTCTTAAAGAGCTCACTAAAATACCGAGTAAAATAAGTGCGCATGTACCAAAAGAAAGCCATATATAAAACCCATAGCCCCCCATTGAAATAAAATCAGAAAAAGAGTCAAACTGCATAATTACCCCTTATTTAACAACGAGCGTACCCACGGTCGGTGCTTTTCGCGTTGTAAAATTTCATTTTTAAGACGAATTAAAGTCACTGTTCCTACAAAAGCAGCAAAGGCTAAAATATTAACCATAAGTGGCCAAAACATACTTGGGTCTATTGCTTTTGTGTCTAATTTTGTAATGCTTGCGCCTTGGTGTAGCGTATTCCACCACTCAACTGAGTAATGAATAATAGGTAAGTTGATTACGCCCACAATCGCTAAAATAGAAGCCGCACGCCCTGCTGACTTCTTATCTTCAAATGCATGGTAAAGCGAAAGCACGCCAAGATATAAAAATAATAAAATAAGTTCAGACGTTAAACGCGCATCCCATACCCACCAAGCACCCCACATAGGCTTACCCCATGCAGCGCCAGTAATAAGCGCTATAGCTGTAATACAAGCACCAACAGGCGCTATAGCAATAACGGCAAGTTCGGCATTTCGTAGTTGCCATACAAGTGCAACAACAGCTGCAATAGCCATTGATGAGTAAGCGCCCATAGATAAAATGGCGGAAGGAACATGAATAAAAATGATACGGTAGCTGTCTTTTTGCTGGTAATCGGCAGGTGCAAAACCAAGCCCCCATACCCAACCAACAATCATACTAACTACAGTAACTACGGCAAAATAAGGCAGTAACGTATTGCATAATTGATATGCACGCTCCGCTTTAGCATAGGGATGTAACCACTTCCACATTAACTTACACTCACTTTTAAAGCTGACGATATGGCAATTGGTGCGCTAATAATAGCAATAAGTAACATTGCACCAAGGATAGCAAGCTGTCCACTATAATCCAGTGACATGGTACTGGTATCGATAGCCGACGTTGCAAAAATTAAAACTGGAATATACAAAGGCAGTACGAGTAAACTCATCAAAATTCCCCCTTTTTGTAATCCTACAGTAAGCCCAGCGCCAATTGCGCCGATAAAGCTCAATAGCGGTGTGCCTAATAATAATGTTAAAACGGTCGCTTTTAGCGCCGAACTTTCTAGATTCAATAACAATGCAAACAACGGTGTCATTAATACAAGCGGTAAACCTGTTACCACCCAGTGAGCAGCCACTTTAGCAAGCACCGTTAGCGATAACGGATAAGATGATGCAATTAATTGCTCCAATGAGCCATCGTTAAAATCATCTCTAAACAACTTATCCAAGCCCAACATAGTAGAAAGTAACGCGGCGACCCAAATAATTCCCGGTGCCATTCTCGCCAGTAGACCGGGCTCAGGCCCTATTGCTAACGGAAACAATGAGATTACAATTAAGAAAAATAAAATAGGGTTTACAATTTCTGCACGCTGACGAAACGCAAGCTTTATATCTTTGGTAAATACCGCACTAAATAGTAACCAATATGAGTGTTGACGAGTCATTAGTGACGATACTCCAATGTAACCGTTTGTAAGTTACTAAAGTGGGTCGTTAAATCTTGGTGGGTCGTTAATAAGATAGCACCACCGCTTTGTAAGTGCTCAGTAAATCGTTGTTGTAAAAAGGCTACACCACTTTTATCAAGCGCAGTAAATGGCTCATCAAGCACCCATAGTTTAGCATCACTTAACCATAGTCTTACTAAAGCAACACGTCGCTGTTGCCCAGCAGATAACATCCTAACAGGCACATCTTCAAGTCCAACAAGGCCTAGTTTCGCTAAAATAGGGTATAAATCAGGCTCGCTATAGCCATTAATTTGCAACCAATGGCTAACATTTTCCACTGCACTAAGCTGAGTGTTTACACCCGTTTTATGACCTATAAACAATAGCTCTCTGGCATACTCTTCATAGTACTTAGATATCGGCAATTCTTGGTATAATATAGCCCCTTCATCAGGCGCAGAAAAGCCTGCGATAATACGCAATAACGATGTTTTTCCAGCCCCGTTAGGGCCTGCTAATTGCATGATTTGACCGTTATTAAGGCTAAAATTAAGATCCGCAAACAAACAACGATCTTGCTTGATGCAGGTGACGGACTTAATGTGTAACAAGATGACGATTCTCTCTGCCAAAAATTAGGCGTTAGTCTACCATAATGATAGGGTAATACGAATATTGCTTTAAAATCGATTCACTTAAAATAGAGAAAACTTGATTTAAAATAATGAATACGCCAACGCAAATCACATTATCTAATTCATTGGTTATCAATCAATCGAGCAATGCTCAAACGAATGAATTATCGCAATTACCTGATGAGGTGCTTGCCGCTAAAAATATACAATTTTCGAAAGATTCGATTACGCTTGATGTATTTATTGATAAGCATTGGCAAACATTAAGGCTTGGCACGACTAACACACCTCAAAACTTACAAAAAATAGCCAGTGCTAACATACAGCTCAGCCCTGATGGCAAAAAGCTCAACATTATACCAAACAGTACAACCCTCACCTTAAGTCAACCAACTCAGTTACAGCGTTTATTAAATTATGTAAGCACAGGCACTGAGGTAGAAAGTAAGCCAATGGATGTCCAGGTTGTTTTATCGCCTACTCCCAAATTAGTCATTGATAAACTCAACGCCAGTATTGCAATAAATAAAGACGTAGCGCAGCTACTTATAACCGAGCAATCTTTAAAAGTAATTGTAAGCACTAACAATAAAGGCGCACAGCTAAATATTATTAACAGCTTTGCTGATACAGTTCATTCGCAACCACTGAGTCAAACAAGACTGACTAAATTACTCGCAGCGCTGCTACCTAATGCACAACTGCAAGCAACACCAAAACTGGCCATTTTAACTCATCCACAAAAGTCGGGGTCGTTTACAACGCCTATAAATAATAAACAAGTTAGTGAACTACCCAGCACGACTATTAAGGTAAACTTAGTAAACCAGGCTGATAAATTGTTTATTAAAACCGATACTAGCAACATAAAAGTGATGCTTAATAACTCCTTCTCGAAACCATTTAACGAGTTGCTTTTAGCTCAAAAAAATAATGCACCTGAAGTAGCCGTTTCTGCGAGTAATATTAAAGTAAATCCATTACTTACTACTGATAGCCCAATAAAATCGTGGCTACAAAATAGCTTGAGTGACTTAAGAACACGAATTAATGATGCGGTAAAATATTTTGAAAGTAAGCCTTTTACGACACAAAATAAGTCAGAGTTTACAGCTGCCAATTCATCCGCCGCCTTACAAAAAAACACCAAAGTTGTACCACAAGACAGAGTTAACATTACCCAAAGTGCAAGTGTTCAGATATCAAAAAATACAAGTAACATTTTGACCGAGCACTTTTCTAGACTCCCGCCGCTTGTGCAACTAACTCAGCTTATGAAAGGAAGTGTTAGTGTTTGGCAATCACCTTCAAACATAACAACCAACACGCCAACAACAAATAACATTACTCAAAATACAGTAGCTTGCTCTACACCAAGTGATTTAAAAGCAAATCAATTAAACATCCTAAATGCGAGTACTAACAGTAAAACTGACACGTTAATTAAGACTACAAATGAAACAGTTACTAAAAATATTATCTCATCAGCAGAGCCGTTATCTAATACAGGCTCTCGTAGTCAAATGCTTCAACCAATAGAAGCAAAGCTATTAACTATATTATTAAAGCTTCCTGACACCACCGCCCCTACAGATAAAATGGCTAGCAATAAACAACTTTTAAGTAATCAGATCACTGATATTACAAATAAAGTAACAAAAGAAACACCCGATTTAACTCGGTTAATCAACCAAGTATTTAATCGTATGGTCTCAAGCAATAACACACACCCTGCGACCATACAGCGTGAAATACTTGCTACTTTACAACCGTCTCATCTAACGGGGGACATTTTGCAAAGTAGTTTCACTAAAGGGCTTGAACAAGTAGCTGTGAGTATTTTAGCCGCCCCTATAATTAGCCAGTCAGTAACACCTATCAGTTTTAATAATCAAACTGGCTTAGATGCACTTTTGCAAGTACTTATACCTACTTTTAAAACAGGTAACACTGGAGCAAAAATGCTTGAGCAACTCCAACAGGCTCAAGTTCAAGCTTTGGCTAGCGAAATTGTACAAGTTAAAAATACACTTACCCAAGTAAGTGTCTCAACACCAAATCAACAGCCAGACACAAACCCGCTTGCACAATTTTTATTACCCATGAGATTACCTCCAGAAGCAGCACAAACAGAAATAACACTGGGGCAATATAAAAAGCCAAACGCAGATAAATTAGGAGATAAAAATGTATGGTTTGTAAGGCTAAACTTTGATTATGCCCAACTTGGGCAGCTACAAATTACTGCTGAGTTAATGGATAAAGCACTTGATTGCCAGCTATTAGCCTCAAGCCAAGAAGTAAGCGCAATTGCTCACCCTCACCTAGATAATTTAAGATCAAAACTAGCTAAACATGGTTTGCAAGTTGGTGAACTTAATTTAAAACGAGGAGATGCTAACAATCAGGCATTTTATAAATCTCATGCAATTATTAATATTAAGGTTTAGCTATGAGTGATACACCTATTAATAAATCAGCCATTGGACTTTTATACGAAGCTGGCAACACCCCCACTGTAAGTGTGAAGGGGTTTGGTGAGTTAGCTGATGAAATAATAGCAGCGGCTAAACTAAAAGGAATTATGATCCACGAAGATGCTGCACTTGCTAAAACGTTGTCGCATTTAGAGTTAGGAGAAGAGATCCCAAAAGAACTTTATTATGTAATTGCAGAACTCATTGCATTTTCGTATGTATTAAGGGGTCAATTCCCGCCAGGTTGGCAAGACTTTCAAGGTAAGTTGAATATTAAAGCATGAGATTATTTATACGCTGATAACTAAAAAGGCGCTAAGCGCCTTTTTGTTTATGCAATGAAAAGAGTAATTCAGCCTCAGCGCGAGGTAATTCACACTCGCGTATTACCTCCTCTAAATCAGCCCCTAACTCAACCATTTTAACAGCACGCGAATAAATTTTGGCATCTGGATCATCATACTTTTGAGCCGCTTGTTGTTGAACTAATTCTTGATGCTGCTGTTCAACATCAAGTACACGCTTACCTATACTCAACAAGCCTGTTCGTAATTCAGAAACCTCACTTCGCAAAATATGAGTTTGTTCGGAGGTATCTTTAAGCTGCTGCATGACAAAATTCAGCTCACTCGTTTGTTTATTTTTCAATGCAAAAACTAACGCTAACGATATTAGACCTATCGCCAGCGCAGCTATTGCAATACTAAGTAACAGCATATTTTTATTGGTAAAGCTTATAAATCGCTTAACTCATCCCATTCATCATCACTGAGTAACTTGTTTAAATCGACTAAAATAAGTAACTCATTATCACGATTACAAACACCTTGGATAAATTTAGCACTCTCTTCAGTACCGACATTAGGTGCACTGTCAATTTCTGAACTGCGTAAATATACAACTTCAGAAACACTATCGGCTAAAATACCAATAACTTGCTCTTCAGCTTCTATTATTAAAATACGAGAGTTATCGGTTGCATCAGCGGCGTCTAAACCAAAACGAGCACGCGTATCAATAACTGTTACTACGTTACCCCGTAAATTAATAATACCAATTACATAAGAAGGAGCACCTGGTACTGGAGCTATTTCAGTGTAACGTAATATCTCTTGGACTTGCATTACGTTTACGCCATAAGTTTCTTCTTCTAACTTAAAGGTAACCCACTGTAATATTTCGTCATTGTCTGCATTTTTATTTGCTGACAGTAATTTATCTTGATTCATGCTGTTACTCCGTAATGGTCATTATTACTGACGACTATCTAAGCCTTTCTCTAATAGCGCATTTAAATTATCTACATCAATTAAAGCACACATTTTCTTTTTAATAACTCCAGCAAGCCATGGGCGCTTACTTTGATCTGTACGCCATTTTACATCTTCTTTACTCAATGTAATGTTATTTATTAACTTTTCAGCTAATAACCCCCATTGGCTGTCACCTAACGTTATTAAATATTGATAGTTAAGTGACGCTTCTAGTTTTTCGTCATACTTCTCAGGCATCACCCAATGCGCTGTATCAACAACATTAAGTTTTTCATCTCTATTAAGCATAACGCCTTTGAACCATTTTGGCTTACCAAATAAGTGATTTACTTCACCTAACTGATGAATCCCACCTAACGCTTTTAATGGTACAGCCAAAGTCAAACCCGCAACTTCAAAAAATAATGCTTGAAACTCACCGTCAAAATAATCTTCTTGGCTTTTTGTTACTGCTCTTTGTTCCGGCTCTACTGATAAATGTGAGCTTGTCTCTACAACTAAATCAGCTTTAACTGGCTCTGGCTCATTAGTAATATCTAATGGTTTTAGCTCTTCTGTTTGCAGTTCTTGAGCAAATATTTTTTCCGCTGCTTTTAATTGTTCATTAGGCTTTAAATGTACTTGCCCTTTTTGCTGTTCACTCGGTATTTGTTCAAGCAGTTTTGCCACAGGTTCAAGGTTATCTGTAGGCTCGTCATCACGTAATAACGCACCTAAATATTGAGTCATTACTTTTTCATTAGCAAATAATTGCTTACTCATTCATTAACCTTGCTCTATTAAATAGTCTAATAATGCTTTATATGCAAAAACACCACGGGAACGAGGACAAAACTCTATTGGCACTTTTTGTGCCAAACTCGCATCTCTAAATTTTGTATCAACAGGAATAACACCTGGCCACACTTTATCTTTATAGGTTTCTTGTAAAGTTTTATATGCTTCCAACGATGCTTTAGTGCGTTTATCATACATAGTAGGAATTATAGTATATTGATAACTTTTCGCTTGAGAGCTTTGCATTAATTCCATAGTCCGCATCATCCTATCAAGCCCTTTCAGGGCCAAAAATTCGGTTTGTACGGGAACTAAAATACGCTCACTCGCAGCTAATGCATTAACCATTAAAACCCCCAAAACCGGCGGGCAATCAAGTATTGCATAGTCATAATATTCACTAATTTTAGCAAGCGTTTTCTTTAGTATTAAACCCATGCCTGTTTTATTACCCATACTTCTATCAAGTGTAGCTATTGCCATAGTAGCGGGTAAAATATCAAGATTCTCAAGAGTTGACGGGCAAAGTGCTTGCAATATTTCTTCACTTTGCATACTTGTTCCGCGAGCAAAAATATCGTACACGCTGACTTCTAAATCTTCAGAGTCGATACCAAAATAATAAGTTAGTGATGCATGGGGATCTGTATCAATAAGCAATACACGTTTGCCCTGTAACGCTAAAATACCGGCTAGGCTAACTGCCGTTGTTGTTTTACCGACCCCGCCTTTTTGATTCGCAACAGTCCAAATCTTCACATTACATCCTAATTGCTATTAATTTCGCGTCGTTATTCGGATCCCACCATGAGGTAAACGAATTATTTTTATTGTATTATCGTCTGATGGTAGTTCCACTTCAGGCTCTGTCTGTACTGCTATATTTTTTTGCTCTAACGATGGACTATCTTTAGGTGGTAAACCATACTTAGAAAGAGCGATTACAACCTTACGGTTTTCAGCTCGACCTTTCTCTGTGTTATTATCAGCAAAAGGAGAATACTGGCCATAACCTTCTATTGCCATTCGTGCAGAATTAATACCCAACGCTTCAAGCTCGACTAAAATTGAGGTGGATCTTGCAACTGAAAGCTCCCAGTTTGAACGAAATATTTCGTTACTAATAACCTCATTATCTGTATAACCGCGCACTCTAATGTAGTTATCGACTGGATCAATAATATCTTTGACAATTTTTACGACTTGCTTAGCACGCGAATGAGCAACTGAACTACCACTAGAAAATAACATTCCTGAACTCAACTCTATAATGAGCCAATCTTGATTCAATTCAAGACTCGCTTCTCCATCACGAATTTCATCAATGAGTGCTGATTGAAGTTTAGTTAACAAGCTATCTAATGGTTTTCCTAAATATTTTTGTTTAATGTTACTTGTGTCACTTTGACCATCTAATAACTCAGGGCCTTGTTCCTTTTTTTGAATACTTTCGCCATACAACACCTCTTGTTCCGGCGTTACTCTGTCGGTTAAGACCCCACTCCCATTAACACCATCACCAACTTGTGAATGTTGGCGCGCAGATTTATCAAAAACATGCTCGAGCGAATCCGATAATATTTGAAATTTTTCTTCCTTATCTATAGCAATAGCGTACATAACCACAAAAAAGGCAAACATTATCGTCATATAATCTGCATAAGACACAAGCCAACGCTCAGTATGCTGACTTTTAGAGGAAGTGTGACGTAAACGTCGACGTAGCATAATCGTTATTTATCCACTAAATTAGGGCGTTCTACACGATAAGCTTCTAACTTTAATTCAATATTAACAGGGCTTTCGCCTAAACTGATTGCAATAACACCTTCAGCTAACAGTTCGTGATACAACATTTTTTGTTCAACACGTTGTTTTAGTTTATTTGCCATCGGTAAAAATAGTAAATTAGCTAAACCGACACCATAAATAGTGGCTATAAATGCTGTCGCGACACCAGCACCCAGCTTTTGCGGATCGGTAATAAATGACATAGCCTGAATAAGACCAAGCACTGCGCCCAAAATCCCTATTGTTGGGCTATACCCGCCCATAGCTTCATAAACGCGTCCTGCCTCTAATAAACGGTCGCGTTCTAATAATAAATCAATTTCAAGTGTATCGCGCAGCTTTTGCTCAGAGCAACCATCAACAAGTAAGCTAAGACCTTTAGCTGCATATGGATCGGGATGAGTTAAGGCCTCATTTTCAAGTGCTAAGTAGCCTTCTTGTCGTGCTTTGTGAGACCATTGTTTAACTTGTTCGATCGCTTCGTCTACATCATGCTTTGGCGAAATAAAAACCCAGTGGCTTATTTTTAGCATTTTTTTAAAAGTACTAGATGATGTTTGCAACATCACAGCGCCAAGCGTACCACCAACTACGATTATAAGTGCTGGTCCATTGAATAACGCAGAGACAACACCGCCTTCTAAAGAATAACCTATCGCTATAGCGCCTAACGCAATAAATAAACCTAATATAGAAAGCTTATCCACAACCAATCTCTTTTTTAATCCTTAGAGCGATATCATCTAGAGCAAGACTTTCACTTGCTAAGCCAGCACTTGCAACCGCCTGTGGCATACCGTAAACAACACAACTTTTTTCGTCTTGTGCCCAAATAGTGGCGCCAGTCTGCTTCAACATTCGAGCACCATCACGCCCATCAGCCCCCATACCAGTAAGAACAATAGCCAGTACGTCACCTTGACAAGCTTTTGCAACGCTTGCAAAAGTCACATCAACACTTGGTTTATATGTTATTCGCTCACTGTTATCTTCAAATACGCGCAATGTTTTTGAAGACCCACGCCCCTCAACCATCATTTGTTGGCCACCTGGAGCCAAGTATGCAGTCCCTGGTTGTAATCGATCCCCTTGTTGAGCTTCCTTTACTTTTATCTGGCATAAACCATTTAAACGCGAAGCAAATGCAGGTGTGAATGCGGCAGGCATATGCTGAATTAATAATATAGGATGCGGGAAATTTGCTGGTAATTGAGTTAATATTGTTTGTAATGCAACGGGTCCGCCAGTCGATGTACCAATAGCAACAAGTTGATATTTTTTACCACTAGCATGAACGGAGGCGTTAGAATTCGTACGTTGAAAGCTTCTATCTGGCTGCTTTAACGTTGCCGTGTTCCTTAATGAACTTGGAGTCGCTAATGGCATACTTTGCGGTTTAGCTGGTGTTATGGGCTTGAATGTACGGGGAACCCTTCTTCGACCAATTTCTTTCACTTTAGCTTGTAAAAGCTTTATTGCATCTTCATTGTTACGTGCAATATCTTCGAATTTTTTCGGTAAAAAATCCATTGCTCCGGCATCTAATGCATCAAGCGTTGCCGTTGCACCATCTCGAGTTAGTGAAGAAAACATCAAAATTGGTGTCGGATTACTCGACATTATTTCTTTAACTGCGCTAATACCGTCAAGCACAGGCATTTCTACATCCATTGTAATCATGTCAGGGCGTAGTTCAGCTGTTTTTTCAACAGCTTCTCTGCCATTCACAGCAAAACCTATTACTTTTATATCGCTGTCTTGCTCAAGTATTTCGCTCACTCTGCGGCGAAAAAAGCTAGAATCATCAACAACTAAAACTTTAACGGCCATTTAGCTCTCTTATTAAATTGAAGTGTAGGGCACTTTTACAGTGCACCTACTTTATTTATTATCAGCCCGCGTAATGTTTTAACATATTTGGTACATCTAAAATAAGTGCAATACCACCATCGGAAGTAATTGTAGCACCAGCCATACCGGGTGTTCCTTGTAATAAAGCATCAAGAGGTTTTATTACAACTTCCTCTTGCCCTATTAACGAATCTACGACAAAGCCTACTTGTTGTGTACCAATTTGGACAATAACTACATGACCATGTGCTTTACGCTGAGAGCGGTCAGCGCCTTTAACTAGCCAATGCTCAAGATAAAACAATGGAATTGCTTTTTTGCGCACAATAATTGTCAATTGACTATCAACAACATTCGTTTTAGTTAAATCGAGGTGGAATATTTCGCTAACACCCGCAAGTGGTAATGCAAATGTTTGCTCTCCAACAACAACCATTAAGGTCGGCAAGATAGCGAGAGTTAATGGTACTTTTATCTCTAAAGTAGTCCCAACACCTAACTCTGACTGAATACTTACTGAGCCATTAAGTTGGGTAATTTTGGTTTTAACTACATCCATACCAACGCCACGACCTGAAATATCCGAAATCTCTTCTTTTGTTGAAAAACCAGGTGCAAAAATTAAATTATATGCTTCAGTATCAGAAAGCCGGCTTGCTTGGTCGTGATCAAGAACACCTTTACTAATCGCTATTTTTTTCAGCTTCTCAGCATCCATACCAGCACCATCATCTTTAATGGTAAGTAAAATATGATCGCCTTGCTGAGATGCTGATAACGTAACAGTACCTGTTCTTGGTTTTCCAGCAGCCTCACGAAAATCTGGCATTTCAATACCGTGATCAACAGAGTTACGCACTAAATGCACTAAAGGGTCGGCTAATGCCTCAACCAAATTTTTATCTAAATCAGTCTCTTCACCAACTAATAATAGATTAATGTCTTTATTTAAGCTGCGTGCTAAATCACGAACAACTCGAGGAAATCGGCCAAACACTTTTTTAATTGGTTGCATGCGGGTTTGCATAACCGCACCTTGAATATCAGCAGTAACAACATCTAAGTTAGATATAGCTTTACCCATTGCTTCGCTTTCAGAATTCGTAGCCAAGCTAACTAAGCGGTTACGAACAAGTACCAATTCACCGACCATATTCATAATTTGATCTAAGCGTTTAGTGTCAACACGCACTGTCGTTTCAGCAGTTGGTGCAGTAGCCTTTTTTGGAGCTGCAGCAGGTGCTTTAGCAGCTGTTTTTTCAGCAGGTTTTGCAGGTACTGGTTTTGATGCTTCAACTTTTGGTACTGGGGCTGCTTTGGGCTTAGGAACAGCTTGTTTTGCGGCTGGTTTTTCAGCAATCGCAGGAGTGCTTTCTAAAGATTTAGGTGCAGTTCCCTTACCATGAAGTTCATCTAACAGTGATTCAAATTCATCATCACTGATATCATCGTTCGATGAATCTGTATTGTTAGTCGAAGGCGATGGCTTTTGTACATCAGGTGTAACATTACTTTCTTGCGCTGCAACAGAGCCGAAACTGCCAACACCATGAAGCTCGTCTAGTAAATTATCAAACTCATCGTCTGTAATATCACCATTCAAATCATGACTATTTGTGGGGGCTTTTACTGCCGATTCTTGGCTTGTACCATGTAATTCATCAAGTAGGTTTTCAAACTCATCCTCTGTAATTTCATCAATTTGAGAGTCAGTTTCAGATGAAGTTGGACCACTAAACAGCTCATCAAAAGCAAAAGGGTCCGCACCATCAGTACTGGGAGTTTGTGCTTCAGCGGCTTCTTCTTGAGGCTGTTCTACAACAACTTCAGGAGAAGTACCTGATAACTCGTCTTCTGTGGGGGGGAGACCTAACTTATGTAAAACTTCAAGTAGTTGAGGATCCGCAGGTTCTGGTTTATCACGATTTTGAATCGTCGCAAACATTTCATTGATAGTATCAAGTGCTTGTAAGATAACATCCATTAGCTCAGAATTAACAGAACGAACGCCTTGCCTTAACAAGTCGAATACATTTTCTGCGCCGTGACATGCGTCAACAAGCTCAGTCATAGCTAAGAATCCAGCACCGCCTTTTACGGTATGAAAGCCTCTAAATATAGCATTTAGCAACTCGGTATCTTCTGGATTGTTTTCCAGTTCAACTAACTGTTCAGATAAAAGCTCAAGGATTTCTCCTGCTTCTACAAGAAAGTCTTGTAAAATATCTTCATCGACTTCAAACATGCAGTTACTCTCCTCTTAGAAGCCCAAACTTGATAAAAGATCATCGACTTCATCTTGATCAGACACAACATCATTACGTGATTCTTTATCAATAATAGGCCCTTCAGGACCTGCTAATGTTTCTGGGTCAACTGGGTCATCTATTTTTTGTGGTTTTAGGGTGACTGCTTTACTGATATCTTGTTCAGAAAAAGCAGTTAAAAGATGAAGTAAGCTTTCTTCAACTTCCCTAACAAGTTCTATAATTCGGCGAATTACTTGACCTGTCAAATCTTGATAATCTTGGGCCATTAATATGTTAGTCATGAAGCTTTGTAACTCATCAGTTTTATGATGAGAACTGCTCATGAATTTATCAATGCTGTGGCACAGTACTTTAAATTCACCGAGTTCAATTTCACGACTCATTAGACGGTCCCATGTCGGTTTGATATGGGATATTTCATCAGCTAACTGTTGTGCTATCGGTAAACTCGCCTCAACCGCATCCATGGTTTTATTTGCAGCATTTTCTGTCATCTCAATGACATAATTAAGCCGTTTTTTAGCATCAGGTATAGCGTCGTTAGTGAGATCTGTTAGGCGCGTGTCTAGCTCAAAGCCTTTTAAAGCTTCATGTAGTTGACGCGTCAACTTTCCCACTTCGTCAAATATTTCTGACTGCTCTTTAGATGCAGTATCTAAAATTAGTTGATCAGCTTTATCATGTTCGCCATTTTCTAAAAAAGTGACGAGCTGACGAGCTTGTTCTAACGTTATCCGAGGCGCAGCAGGTGCTGGCATAAGCCTTTCCCCTATTATTAACCTAAGCGTTCGAACACTTTTTCTAATTTAGTTTTTAATGTGCCAGCTGTAAATGGTTTTACAATATAGCCATTAACACCAGCTTGAGCCGCTGCTATTATTTGTTCTTTTTTAGCTTCAGCTGTCACCATTAAAACAGGAAGGTGTTTTAATTTATCGTCAGCCCTTATCGCTCTCAAAAGATCAATACCTTGCATTCCTGGCATGTTCCAATCTGTTACCACAAAATCAAAAACTTGATTTTGTAACATGGGTAAGGCTGTAGAGCCGTCATCCGCTTCTTGGACGTTGGTAAAGCCTAAGTCGCGCAATAGATTTTTAATAATACGTCTCATTGTCGAAAAATCATCAACAACAAGAATTTTCATGTTTTTATCCAAAACATCCTCCAGTGAGGTCTTAACCTGTATTTACTTACTACTAGTTTATCCAGTCATTGATTTTTGCTTTTAGCTTAATCATCGCCTGACCATGTATCTGACTTACACGCGATTCACTTACATCGAGTATATGTCCAATTTCTTTTAAATTCATTTCATCGTTATAGTACAAAGAAAGTACCATTGCGTCTCGCTCTGGTAATGACTTGATAGCATTTAATAATGATTCATTAAATCGTTCATTTTTAACGTTATTAAACGGTTTGTCTAGCGTTAAATCTTGGCCCGCCGTGGTAATAACATCTTCATCGACCCCGAGGTCTTCGATGCCTAACACTTTACTTGTGTTTACATCGTTTAAAATATGATGGTACTCATTTAACGAAATTTCAAGTTTTTCAGCAACTTCTATATCGGTTGGTTCACGATTCAAGCTACTTTCTAATCCAGCAATCGTCTCGGCTACAAGACGGCTTTTTCTATGAACCGACCGAGGAGCCCAGTCACCACGGCGCATTTCATCAAGCATGGCACCGCGAATTCGTATTCCCGCGAACGTTTCAAAACTTGCGCCTTTGGTTGCATCAAAGTTTTTTGATGCTTCAATTAGGCCTATCATACCCGACTGAATTAGGTCATCGAGTTGGACACTTGGAGGCAAACGAGCAATTAAATGACATGCCACTTTTTTGACTAGCGATGCATGTTTTTCAACAATCACATTTAAATTTTGTGTTGATTGATATCCCATAGCTCTATTTACCAATGTTGTCATAATTAGCCGTTAACTAGCTTCTCAATAAAAAACTCTAAATGTCCTGAAGGTTGGTTAGGTATAGGCCATTTCACTGCTCTTGTCGCCAGTGCTTTAAAGGCAACTGAAGCAGGAGAACTAGGAAAAAGTTCTACAATCACTTTTTGACGGCGAGTTGCCTTACGCATATTTTCGTCATAAGGGATTGTTGCAACCAACTCCATTGACACATCTAAAAATCGGTCCGTTACTTTTGAAAGTTTTGCAAATAACTCATGACCTTCACGCATACTACGAACCATATTAGCTACAATTTTGAATTTATACACCCCATGCTCACGACTTAACACTTTAATAAGTGCATAAGCATCTGTGATTGAAGTCGGTTCGTCGCACACTACAACCATTACATCTTGAGCAGCACGAGAAAAGCTCAGTACCATATCTGAAATACCCGCAGCGGTATCTACAATTAAGATATCAAATTCGGTATTTAATTCGCTAAAAGCGCGTATAAGGCCTGCATGTTCAGACGGTGATAATTCCACCATACTCTGAGAACCAGAGGTCGCTGGTACAATTTTAATTCCTGCAGGACCTTCAACTAAAATCTCATCGAGTTCACACTCACCAGAAAGTACATGTGATAAATTACGTTCAACCCGTAATCCGAGCATCACATCACAGTTCGCTAGACCTAAGTCGGCATCAAGTACTAAAACTCGATTACCTTGCTGGCCTAATGCTATTGCCGTGTTAAGTGAAACATTTGTTTTACCTACACCACCCTTGCCACCAGTAACAGCGATAACTTTTACGCCGTTGTTATTGTTTTGACTCATTTTGCGCAGGCCGCTTGCTTGATCTAATACTGTGTTAATCATACATCCCTACTGTGCTCGACGCCACTGCTTGGTGTCGTGAATGTTGTGCTTTTATTCTTTTCAAATACAATTGCTCAGCTTTTTTTACTAGTTTTTCTGCATTTGCAACACGAATGTCTTCTGGAACTCGTTGACCATTAGTAAGATACCCTATTGGAAGGCGATTTTGAATCGCAATACTAATAATCTCACCTAAACTTAAAGATTCATCCAACTTGGTGAAAATACAACCACTTAACTGCACTTTTTTGAAATGTCGTACTGTTTCTTGCAAGACATTTATTTGCGCTGTTGCACTTAATACTAAATAACTACGAATATCAACACGTTGATTGCGCATAAGCGTATTCAATTGCTCTGTTAAACGTAAGTCTCGTTGACTCATACCTGCTGTATCAATTAATACTAGACGTTTATTTCGTAAATGGTATAAAACTTCAGCTAATTCATTAGCATCTTTAACCTGCTTTACTCCACAACCGATAATTCGACCGTATGTTGCAAGTTGCTCATAAGCACCAATTCTGTATGTATCGGTGGTTATTAGCGCCACTTTATCTGCACCGTATTTCTGTGCGCCTAAAGCAGCCAACTTTGCAACTGTTGTCGTTTTCCCCACACCAGTAGGGCCTACCAATGCGTAAACACCACCTTGACGTAGTATTTCATTATTCGTAGTTTGCATCTGGTCTTCGACCATTGTTAACAAAGCCTTCCAACCTTGTTGGCGAGATACGTCATCAGGTACAAAACACGCCATTTGTTCTGCAACTTCTTTATCGATTCCCATACCAACTAAACGGTCAATCATACAAGCACGTGTGGGGTCACGGCGTGCCATATCTTGCTGCATTAAACCTGACACTTGGTGCTCTAGCAATTGACGAATAGCGTTCATTTCTTCACGCATTGACGTCATTTCTTCACTTTCATTATTTTTAACGTGCGCTTGAGGTGTTACGGGGCTATCTAGATCATCAAAATCACGATCTAGGTCATCAAAACCTAAACTATCGGCTTGGGTCTGTGGACGTGTTGGTGCAATATCTTCGCGAGCAAACATATTCGCTGAGCGAGGTTTGACAACTGGCTCTTGATAATTATCGGTCGTTTCAATACCCGATTGAGAAAACATTGATGCTAATTCAGGTGAACGTGGGCGAGGAGATTGACGCTCTAGTAAAGCTTCTAAACTATCTGCAACCCTAGCTTGGGGGGCAGCTTTAGTGCGTTGAAGCTCTGGCTTTACAAAATTATGTATACTGTGTGATTGTGCTGAGTCATCCGCACGCGCTAAAGTATTTTGCGGCTGTGCAGCTGATTTAGGGGCCGCTTTTTCATAATCAACTGCGGCTACAATCTCAACGCCATTAGCCAGCTTTTTGTTAGACATAATAACCGCATCAACACCAAGTTCATCTTTCACTTCTTTAAGTGCTGTACGCATATCTTTAGCAAAAAAACGTTTAATTTTCATTATTCAACCCCTTTAAAATCTTATTGTTGGCCTACAGAGCTGACAATTTTTATCTGTCTTTCGTCTGGCACCTCTTGATAAGACATCACCCTTAATCCTGGTATGGTGTACTTAACAAAACGAGATAACACAGTACGTAACATTCCTGACGTTAACAGTATTGAAGGTTCACCGGCCATTTCTTGATTTTGATGCGCTTCATTCAATGACACTTGAAGTCGCTCTGCAAGTCCTGGCTCTATACCGGCACCTTCATCGCCTGCATTTTGCAATGACTGATGCAACATCTGTTCCAACTCAGGCGCCAAGGTTATGACAGGTATTTCAGATGACATTCCAACCGCATCTTGAACAATTAATCTACGCAGAGAAATACGCACTGCAGCCGTTAATACATCAGGGTCTTGGCTACGAGGACCATACTCAACAAGGGTTTGTACAATTGATCGCATATCGCGAATAGCCACCCCTTCGTTCAATAAGTTCTGTAGTACTTTTACAATAGCGGTTAACGGCAATACATCAGGGACAAGTCCTTCAACCAAACGAGGATGACTCTTTCCAAGCATATCAAGTAAGTTTTGAACTTCTTCATGCCCTAGTAACAACGCTGCGCTGTTAGTTAACAACTGACTAATATGAGTTGCAACCACTGTGGCAGAATCAACAACGGTATAGCCTAAAGATTGAGCTTCGTCTTTTTGATCAGGTTTAATCCAAACCGCGTCTAATCCAAATGCAGGATCTTTAGTTTCAATTCCTTTTATTGGACCAAATACTTGCCCTGGGTTAATAGCCAGCTCATCACCATGCTTAAGCTCCCCCTCACCAGTAGATACTCCCATTAGCGTTATTCTGTAAGCATTAGGGTCTAGTTCTAAATTATCGCGAATATGAACAGGAGGAACTAAAAATCCAAGCTCTTGAGAAAGCTTTTTACGCACTCCTTTAATCCGGTTGAGTAGTTCACCACCTTGTGATTGATCAACCAGCGGAATTAATCTATACCCTACTTCTAATCCTATTACATCAACTTGCTGAACATCATCCCAACCAAGCTCTTTTTGCTCTTGTTTATTCGCAACACCTGTCGCGGTGCTTCCGCCATTTGCAGCCTCTTCAGCTTCGGCTGCAGCAGCTTTGATTTTACTTTGCTGCGTGTAATAGGCTAAGTAACCAAGTAGTGCGCCTAAACTCAAAAAAGCAAAATGCGGCATACCAGGGACTAACCCCATGATGATCAAAATACCTGAAGCAATAAAGAGTGACTTTTCGTTACCAAGTTGTTTCTTGAATTGGTCACCCATATTAAGCGACTCATTTTGACGTGTTACTACAATTGCCGTGCCAATTGAGAGCAATAATGATGGAAGCTGAGCAACCAAACCGTCACCAATGGTTAGAAGTGTATATACTTCCATTGCATGGCTAAAACTTAAGTTATGCTGGATCATCCCAACAAATAAGCCACCTACAATATTAATAATTAAAATAACGATACCGGCTATTGCATCGCCTTTTACAAACTTACTCGCACCATCCATTGAACCGTAAAAATCGGCTTCGCGAGTTACTTCCTCGCGACGGTCACGCGCTTGCTCAGCACTAATAAAGCCGGCATTTAAATCGGCATCTATTGCCATTTGTTTACCTGGCATTGCATCAAGGGTGAAACGTGCAGATACCTCAGAAATACGTCCAGCACCCTTTGTTATTACTACAAAGTTGATAATGATAAGAATTAAAAATACAACTAAACCAACTGCATAATTACCACCAATTACAACTGAGCCAAATGCTTCAATGACCTTACCGGCAGCATCACCACCGTTATGACCCTCAAGTAACACAACTCGAGTACTAGCAACGTTGAGCGCTAAGCGCATAATCGTAGCGATAAGTAATACAGCGGGGAACATACCAAATTCAACTGGTTTCATCGTGTAAACAGTCACGAGTAATACAACTAATGCGAGCGCAATATTAAACGAAAAAAGGATATCGAGTAAAAATGGCGGTAATGGTAAAATCACCATTCCCAGTGCAGCAAGCACAAGCAAAGGAGTCCCTACTCCTTTGGCATATTCTTTTTTGTCTCTGTTAAGTTGTTGTAATACCGCTTTAAAACTCATAATTCTACAATTTCAAAAAATTGACACTATATAGAATTAGCAATAACTATTCCAAGTTAGTAAATTTGCGATATTAATACTTGTAGGCGTCGGGGATGGGGAGTTTATTACTAAGCTTTGTAGGGCGTTTTCCTCGTCCCTTGTTAAAACGTTTTAGCTGAAATACATACGCTAGCACTTGTGCAACAGCCGTAAATAGCTGATCAGGTATTTGGTCGCCAACTTCAGCCGTATGATAAAGTGCTCTAGTTAGCATGGGGGACTCTACAATGGGGACTTCATTACCAATTGCTACTTTACGAATTTGCATTGCCATCTCGTCAATACCTTTGGCTAATACAATAGGCGCTCCTGCACGCTCCGTATCGTACTTTAAAGCGACTGAGTAATGAGTTGGGTTAGTAACAATAACATCTGCATCAGGCACATCTTGCATCATGCGTTTTTGCGACATTTGCCTTTGTGTTTGCCTAATACGTGCTTTTATTTGTGGGTCACCTTCCGAGTTTTTATACTCATCTTTAACCTCTTGCAAAGTCATTTTTAATTGTTTGTGGTGGGTGTAACTTTGATATGGCGCATCGATTGCTGCAATAATAATTAATGTACAAGAAAGTGCTAAGAACATCCATGCTAAAATCTCTAAGGCATGAATAATATTACCTGGTGCAGGTTCTATACTTAAATGTAAAATTTCGTCAAAATAGGTGTTAATCAAAAATACAGCAAATCCTGCAACAACAGAAAACTTCAAAATAGCTTTGAACAACTCAACTGCGGCTTGTGGTCCAAACATACGTTTAAAACCCTTAAAAGGTGACATCTTACTTGCCTTTGGTGCTGCTGCTTGCCAACTGAAATTAAACCCCCCTAAAAGCGTGTTCCCTATTAAACCTGCAAATAAAATAATGGATACAAACATCGCCATAGGAAAAATTAAGGCATCAGACACACTAGCCCATACCGCAAACATCTTAGTAGTATCGTAAGTTTCATTTCGGTTCAGACTTAGCATTCTTCCCATTATATTATATAGCCCCTTACCAATCTCAGGGCCGTACATCAAAAGTGAAATAGCTGAAAAAATAAGCACAAACATTGTGCCTAATTCTTTTGAACGTGCAACTTGTCCTTTTTTCTTAGACTCATCTACTTTTTTCCCCGTAGGCTCTTCTGTTTTTTCTTGACCTGAATCTTCAGCCACTAGACTCTCCTATGGTTAACAGCCAACTAAAATGCACATTAATTCAATCATTTTTAACCATTGAAACTCAAACTGAATAATAAAGTTACCTAACGTTGCCCAGATAATGACAAGCCCTGCTACTAGAGTAAATGGAAAGCCAATTGCAAAAATATTTAACTGTGGCGCAGCGCGCGTCATAATACCAAATGATATGTTAATTACTAACATAGCCGTCAAAGGAGCCAATGAAAGTACCAGCGCGGTAGTAAACATCCAGCCTCCCCATGTCACTATGTCCCAATAATGATCAACCGCCCACCAGTTACCATCAATAGGTAATACTTTAAAACTGTGTATTACCATTTGTATCATCATTAAATGACCATTGAATACAAAAAATAGTAATGTTGCTAAAATGAGATAAAATTGACCAACAGCTGGCACGCTCATACCATTTGAGGGGTCAACAACAGAAGCAAATCCTAGACCTGTTTGCATAGCCAATATTTGCCCAGCCAATACAAAAGTATTAAGTAGTAAAGTCGAAGCAAAGCCAATAGCGACACCAATCAACATTTGTTGAATAACTACTAAAATCATTTCAAACGAAAATAAGTTAGTAAAAGTAGCTGAAGGAAGTGTTGGTGCAGCAATAAAAGTAACTACGACGGCCAGTCCCATTTTTATTCGCGTGGGGACATTTTTAGCGCCAAGGCCAGCCATAATCATAATCATGGAACTAATACGAACCAATGGCAACAGAAAGTCACTCAACCACTGAATAATAACGGCAAACGGAAGTTCCATTACTATCCTGCTATTTCGGGAATAATTAATACAATCCTAGTAAAAAAATCCATTAACTCTTGAGTCAACCAATGTCCCCCTACAATTAATGCACTGATAGTAATTAATAAACGAGGTAAAAAGCTTAAAGTTTGTTCATTGATCGATGTTGCAGCTTGAAACACAGCAACCACTAATCCAACAAGTAGCCCAGGAACCACAATTGCGGACACTAGTTTTATTACTAAAAACAGTGCATCACTTAGAATATCAACAAAAATTTCCGGTTCCATGTTGTCCCCCTATTGTTGAATTACATTAATACTTTGCATACTAAGTTCCTAAACCAAAGCTTTTTGCTAAGGTACCCATCACTAAACTCCAACCATCAACAAGCACGAATAACATGATTTTAAATGGTAAGGACACAATCATAGGCGATAGCATCATCATACCCATCGCCATTAATACCGAGGCAACAACTAAATCAACAATTAAAAATGGAATAAAGAACATAAAACCAATTATAAATGCAGTTTGTAATTCGCTAGTCACAAACGCGGGTATCAATACGATTAATGGCGTTGCTTCTGGAGAATCTAATTGATCGTAACCAGCTATTTTAGCAAACGTTTCCAAATCCTTTAGCCGGACCTGAGACAGCATAAATGTTTTCATTGGTTCTTTTGCAAGCTCCAGTGCTTGTATTGACGTTACTTGTTCATTTAAGTAAGGTTCTATAGCTCTTTCATTTACCTGCTGGTAAATAGGAGACATTATAAAAATACTTAAAAAAAGCGACATGCCTAGTAACACTTGATTCGACGGTGTTTGCTGCAAACCAATTGCTTGGCGTAAAATAGCAAGCACAACAATAATACGTGTAAATGAGGTCATCATGATTATAGCGGCTGGTATAAAACTCAGCGCCGTCATAATCGCTAAAACTTGTAACGTTACTGAGTAATCTTGTGTGCCATCGGCGTTTGTTGTAATGGTTAGCGCATCAATACCCTCAGCACTGACACTTGGTACAAATACCATGGCGAAAATAATAAGCAGCCACTTTGTCATAGGTCTAATTCTTTTTATTTTGGTTTGATTGCGGGTTTAAAAGTTTACCAAATCGTTTAGCTAATTCAGGAAGTTCTTTTTCGCTTAATGGGGTTTCTAACTTGTGTAAGTAATTAATACTGTGAGGCGTTACACCAAGCAAATGCTGCGCATTGTCTATTTCAACAACCATTAAACGCTCACGAGAACCCAAAGGTAGGCTTCTAACTACTTTAAACTCATCGCTGTTTGCTAGATTTGGATTAAGCTTCTTTACAAAAAATGCCAGCACGATGATAAGTACTAGCACCATTACGAGTGACAGCACCATAGAGAGTATATCTCCAGTTGGTGTTGCCACATCTGCTTTTGAAAAAACGGAACTCGTTAAAGCAACTAATAAGCTCATCGTAATTTTTTGATCCGCTCTATTTGGCTTATTACATCAGTTAAGCGAATACCAAACTTGTCATTTACTACAACAACCTCTCCATGAGCAATCAAAGTGCCATTAACCAAAACATCCAATGGCTCACCCGCAACACGATCGAGCTCAACAACTGATCCTTGGTTAAGCTGTAGTAAATTACGAATATTTATTTTAGAACGGCCAACTTCCATAGAAATGGTAACTGGTATGTCTAAAATCGTATCGAGTTTACGTTTTTCATCGCCGCTGATTTCGTGCTTTGAATCACTTAACTCATCTAATTCCGCAACATGCGCCTCAGCACCTTCATCTGGGGCATCGGCTTCTGCAAGCGCAGCAGCCCACTCGTCCATAGTATCTTGATCATCACTCATACTTTTAACCTTTTAATCAATTACCAGTCTAAATCTACACCATCAGAAAGGTGTAAATCATCCTCTAATTCTGCTAATTCTGCATCTGAGTCAATTTTCTTGCCGCCTTTGGTAAATACATGCAGCTCAGATTTAACTGAATCAGGTCGTTTAATTTTTTCGCTAATCTGTAGGGCAACACTATCACGAGAGCGGCCCATTTTGGCTCTGAATGTAGGTAACTCTTCGACAAATACTGTAATGTGCTCAGGCATTTCAACAGGGATTATATCGCCTGCTTTGAGTTCCATTATTTGCTTTAAAGACAAATCAACTTCAAGTAATTGAGTTGATAATCCAACTTCTACATCCATAATCTCATCGCGAAGCGCTTTACTCCATCGTAAATCAGTATCTTCAGTATCCGACTGCACACCTGCATCTAACAGCTCTCTGATTGGCTCAAGCATGGAGTAAGGTAATGCTATGTGAAAATCACCACCACCACCATCAAGCTCAATATGAAAAGAGCTAATAACTACAACCTCTGTGGGGCTCACAATATTAGCCATGGCAGGGTTGACCTCTGAGTCGAGGTATTCAAAAGATACATCCATGACAGGCGCCCATGCTTCTTTATAATCTTCAAAGATTATTTTAAGTAGCATTTGTACAATACGACGTTCTGTTGGTGTGAACTCGCGGCCTTCTATTTTTGCATGATAACGTCCATCGCCACCAAAAAAGTTATCAACCAAAATAAACACAAGTCGTGCTTCCATGGTGATTAGTCCGGTGCCTTTTAGCGGTCGAAAGCGGACCATATTTAAGCTGGTAGGTACAAAAAGGGTGTGAATATATTCACCAAATTTAATCATTTGCACACCATTTATCGATACTTCAGCAGTACGGCGCATCATGTTAAATAGGCTAATTCGCATATGCCTAGCAAAACGTTCGTTAACAATTTCAAGTGTCGGCATGCGACCACGCACGATTCGATCCTGCGAAGAAAAGTCGTACTGAAGTGTACTACCTCCGCCGTCTTCACTATCGTGCTCTTCCTCTTCGACATCATCAACACCGTGTAATAACGCATCAATTTCGTCTTGGGATAATAAATCGCTCACGCTAACCCCTTATTGCATCACAAAGCCGGTAAACAAAACCCGCTCAATTACTTTACTACCTTCAACGCCAGCTAAAGCTGTTTGTACTTTTTCAAGCGCAGAAAAACGCAATGTTTCTTTTCCTGCACTCGTACTTAATTCATCAGCTGTAGTTGTAGAAAATACACTTAATAACGTGCCTTCTATAAGTGGGATATGTTTTTTTGCAGTTTCTTCATTGACTTCACCACGTACCAATAACTGCACTTTAATTTGTACAATCCTATCACGACTTGAACCTGGTACATTAAATACAAAAGGTCTGGGCATAGCAACATACAGTGCACTGCCAATCGAAGCAGATGAGCCAGAAGCAACAGGAGCCTCAGCCACTATGGCTGTTTCTTCATCTAACGTTTCTGCTGGGACCTCATCAGAACCTGACATTAAAAAATAACCTGCGGCGGCACCAACAACAAGTACAACGGCAGCAATAATAATTATCAGCTTCTTTTTACTTTTACCTGTTTCTTCAATTTCTAAATTAGTGTCTTCAGCCATTGTATTTCCTTTATTTGCAAAGGTACTTACTTGTTTTAGTTATTATAATAGCAGTACTTAGGCATAGTAATCTATTGCTGATGAAGTTTGTTGTCGAGAACTTTGTAGTTGAGCATCTACTGAATCGGCATTTTCTTCGTTAATGGTATTTTTATTAACCAAACCCTTTTTTGAATCATCGTCATTTTGTTCTGTGGTTTCGTTTTTAGAATCGCCATATGAAATACTGCTATCGCCTAATTCGATACCTTGTTGTGCAAGCATTTCACGCAAACGAGGCAATGATTGTTCTAGCGCCTCTTTTGCTTGCTGATTTTGTACTACAAAATTAATTTGGGCTTGCTCAGCATCACTTCTAATACGTATTTGCATACTGCCCATTTCAGGTGGATCTAAGCGTATTTCAGCTTCTTTATTGTTAATACTTAGCATTGAACTGACGCGCTCTTGCAAGAGCTTAGCGGCATCACTTTTAATAATATTAACCGCCTGCATAACACCCGGATCAATACTCATTTGCTTACCTTGCGCAGTGCTTTGTAATTGTTGAGATTGCAACACTTGCGTATCTAGTATTGCTTGTTCATAGCCTAAAGTATCGTAATTACTTAATCCGCCCCTTTGCAAGGTATCAAGTGCGCCTGTGATTTGTGTAAATAGCTGCATAGAACGCGGGGTTAGCTGTTCTGCATTATTGATTTTAGAACCATCTTTTTGAATCATGTCTAGCTGTTTTATCAAATCATCGTCCGCCTCAGCTAATTGGTCTGGCGGAATACTATTTTCATTTATTGTCGATTTCACACTCTGCTTCTGCGGATTGTAAACAGTATTTGGAGTTTCACCTGCAACAAAAGTAGTTATTTTATTCTTTGGTTGTTCTAAATTGATTGATGTTTCAAGCACACTTACCGCTTCTTTGAGATAAGTTAACTGAGCACTTTGTGGCTGTTCGGTTTTAATATAAGTTGTTAACTGAGACAATAACGCTTGTTTTTCAGTCGTCGTTAACGCGCTAATTTCTGCATTAAAAGATTGTTTAGGTACTAAAGCTTGTGGTTTATTATTTTCAGTCACAAACGCATTAAGCATTTGTTTTAAAGCCGCAATATTATCATTGTTAATTGATTTATTTACGGTTTGAGATTGAGTAATTAATTGTTCACGCTGCTCAGGAGTCAAACTTGACAATATTTTATCTAACTTTATTGCACTATCATCTTTACTTAACAACGTTTCAACTGCAGCACTGTTACTGCTTTGAGAATCCACATTACTTACACGTTGAGTATTCGTGATCTCACCTTTTGGCGTTTGCTTGTTGTCTACCAAGGCAGGTTTAATTTGTGATTCATCAGCAGCAACACGTTTGGCGATGCCTGGTTTATCTATAATAGGCCCCTCTTTATCGTGTTCATTTTTATCAACGACTGGATTTAATTGCTCATCAAGCTTCTCTGCGGCAAAACCTTTATTTATATTACTTTTATTTAATGCTGCAGCATCGCTAGTATCTTTGTCAGTAGCTTGCGATTCAGTACTTTTTTGTTCAGCGGCCTTTTGCCCGATGTTTTGTGATGCACTTGAAATTATATTATCAGCGGATTTACTTTTAGTTTTATCTAAACCAGTATCAACAGTATCAACAGTATCAACAGTATCAACAGTATCAATAGTATCAGAACTCTGTTCAGAGTGTTTTTTAACTGATATATCAATAGCTTGTGCAGAGTTAATTTGAGCCAGCATACTATCTCCAGATAAATTAGTATTATCTTGGTTTTCTTGCTCATTTTCTACAATATCGGTTTTGGCCTGTTTAGGCTCAGCGGCACGAATCGAATCTTTCGCATCACCTGAAGAGCTACGTTTACTTGCCGCTTCAATTGAATTATGCGCACTGTGTAACTGATTTAGAAACTCGGTGTCATTGCTTTCTTTATCTTTAGCTAAACGATTGTCTTTAGAGGCTAAATAAGAATCTTGCTCAGACGCAACCAAACTAGAAATATCATTCATCACCATAAACCACCTAACATTATTGCGGCAACACGCCACCGCATATTGCCAAAAATTAAAGACTGCCTAAATAAAGCAATTTACGTGCCTAATTTATAAAACTTTACGACGCTGAAAAAATTGGTTGGATGAAAACTCATCTAACATTTTTTGCTCACTTTTCGCAATAAGCACATCTGCTTTTAATTTTTGGTTTTCAATTAACTTAGCAACAGCTTTAGCTTTAATTTGTTGCTTTAACCAAATTGCTTTTCGTTGACTGACTACTTGCTTAGCCGTATTAACTGTGCTCGCCTGTTGGCGAATTGCTTCTTCTATTTTTGCTATAAAAGCATGATATTGACTAAATCCTGCACTTGATAAACCTGACTGGCCTTTTACATGTAACTGTTGCATGTATTCCATTCGAAAATCATTCAGACCTTGTAATTTTTGTTGATTGCCCTGCAAATTCTGATTTGCTTGTAGGTAACTCATGCGTAAGTTTTCTTCTTTGTCATTTTCAAGTTTGAGCAACAAATGCAGCTTATTCTTAGCCATTATGCTTGTCCTAATAGTTGTGCTAAGCCTTGTAAGCCATCATCGTAACTAATCACATCACGCATACCTTGCTGTAAAAAAGTATTAACTCTGGGCATCATATTAATAGCTTGATCAAGCATTTGGTCAGTGCCTTTTTGATAAGCGCCTAAAGTGATCATATCTTTATTTTGCTGATACATAGAATATACCTGCTTAAGCACACGAGCTTGTTGCATATGCTTTTGTGAGACAACTTGAGGCATCACTCGTGAAATCGACTTTTCAATATCAATTGCCGGATAATGACCACTGTCAGCTAAATCACGGGAAAGTACAATATGACCATCTAAAATAGCCCGTGCAGCATCAGCAATGGGATCCTGCATATCATCACCTTCACTTAATACTGTGAAAAAAGCAGTAATTGATCCCTGCCCTTCCCCGCCGTTACCGGCGCGTTCCACCAGCGCCGGTAATTTAGCAAACACTGATGGCGGATAACCTTTTGTAGCTGGAGGCTCGCCAACAGCAAGTGCAATTTCACGTTGTGCCATTGCATATCGAGTAACTGAATCTAGTAGCAACAATACATTTAAACCTTGATCACGAAAATACTCAGCAATTGTTACAGCACTTTCACAGCCTTTTAAACGCATAAGAGGAGATGAATCAGCCGGTGCAGCAACAACAACTGAACGTTTTCTCCCTTCTACACCAAGAATCTCTTCAATAAATTCTTTTACTTCTCGGCCACGTTCACCTACGAGTCCAACAACAATAACATCGGCCTCACTGCCGCGTGTCATCATACCTAAAAGCACCGACTTACCGACACCAGAACCTGCAAACAAGCCCATCCGCTGGCCTTGACCTACAGTAATGACCGAATTTATAGCACGCACTCCCACATCCATAGGCTGGCTTATCGGACGTCGAGAAAGTGGGTTTATAGTATTTTGTGCAAATTTTAAATAATGTTCCGCATTTATTTTACCAAGACCATCAAGTGGGCGACCTAATCCATCAACAACGCGGCCTAACAAACTCATTCCAACGGGTAAACCTAAGTTATTGACCTGAGGGATCACTCGAGCACCAGGTAATACTCCTGAAATATGATCATTAGGCATTAGGTAAAGAGTTTGCTCATTAAAACCTACTATTTCGGCATCAACAAAACCATTCATAGTTTCTATTTTGCATTGGCTTCCAACAGGCGCACGTAAACCTTTTGCTTCAAGAGTGAGGCCTACGACACGTGTTAAAATACCCGCTACCGCGAGGGCTGGTGTATTAATATGCTGTTTATATTGAGATAAGCGTTCGCTTAAAGATGCACATTGTTCAGACATGACATGCCAATAAAGTAGTTAGATACCACTATTATGCAAAAAACTATCCAATGTTTCTTTGACGCGAGTTTTCAAGGTCATATCGAGTGAGGATTGGGCTGTTTTAACCTCGCAACCGCCACGTTCAAGTGTAGGTTCAGCGATTAGTTGCCAATTATTATCTGCGATGGTTTGTTCTCCATAGCTGTTTTTTATGAGTTCTAAATCTTCTGGGTGTAAATGTATACGTACTTTTTCTTGCTCAGCATTAAGCGAATCTATACTTAGTTTAAGCGTATGTAAAATAACATCAGGAGAGGTTTTTACTTCTTGGTAAATAATTGCTTCAGCAAGCATTACTGTCAATTGGACTAATTGTTTTTCAACTTGTTCATCCACTTTATTCAAAGGAGTAGTTAAATTATCTAATATGCTACGCAAACCCGTGAGTTGTTCTTCAATTAATGGTTTTACGTCCTCATGACCTTGAGTTTTACCTAGTTCAAGCCCCTCTTTATAACCGGCCTCTTTTCCCTCTGTAACGCCTTTATCAAAACCATCAATATAACCTTGCTCATGCCCTTGTTTAAGACCTTCTTCATAAGCATCTTGTCGAATTCGCTCAAGTTCAGCCATAGTAAGAGAAGGTAATTCAGGTTCCTGAGGTTCCTCTACCGGTACCTCTTCGGCCATTTCTTTTTTGTATAAATCCGAAAGTGGTGTGCCAAAAGCAGTTGAACGATCTCCAAAACTTCTTTCGTCCGGAGCCATATTGGGCACTGACCAGTTTCTTAATAATTCATCTGCTTCTTCTGCATTGAGTGGACGACCTTTTAACTTACTCATGCTTTACAGGAACTCCTCACCACCACCGCCACCTAGCTGAATCTCGCCAGAATCAGATAAACGACGTGCAGTTGATAAAATTTCTTTTTGCGCAGCTTCAACTTCACTAATTCTTACAGGTGCCATTGCTTCTAAATCATCAGCAAGCATTTCTGCTGCACGTTTAGACATGTTACCTAATATTTTCTCTTTAAGAGCATCGTCTGTGCCTTTAATCGCTTTCATGAGTACATCTTGTTGTACTTCACGCAAAATTGCTTGAATGCCACGGTCTTCAACATCCATTAAGTTTTCAAATACGAACATTAAGTCTTGAATTTGCTGTGACATCTCTTCATCGTGCTCACGAATAGAGTCCATTAACTGCCCTTCTACATTTGTATCAAGGTAGTTCATAATATCAGCTGCAGCTTTTAAACCGCCCATTTTAGCTGCTTGCGCACCCGCTTGACCTGCAAATTGTTTTTCCATAATCTCATTGAGCTCTTGCAATGCCGCAGGTTGCACTTCTTCAAGATTAGCAATACGCATAGTTAAATCTAAACGTACTTTTTCAGGAAACTGTGCCAATATTTCAGCAGACTGCTCTGGCTCTAAATAAGATAAAACAATAGTTTGAATTTGCGGATGCTCATTACGAATAATATTCGCTACCTGCTTAGAGTCCATCCACTTAAGAGAATCAAGTCCCTTAGCGCCTGATCCCATAACAATTTGGTCAATAAGGCTGGCTGCTTTATCTTCACCCAATGCAGCTGTAAGTGCTTTTTTGATAAAATCTTCAGATTGGAAGCCTATCGTACTAAAACTCTGAATTTGTTCAATAAACAAATTATGCACGGCACTTATTTTAGCTTGAGACAAGTCATCTAAGCCCGCCATTGCCATACCCACTTTTTGTACCTGTTTAGGTTCTAAATGCTTGAGTATTTGCGCCGCATCTTCTTCTGATAAACTCAAAAGTAATATAGCCGCTTTATCTACACCATCGAGCTTATCAACATCAAATGCTGTTGGCAGTTGTTTTTGTTCTTGATCAGTCATCTTCTGTTAACCACGCTTTCACTACTTGTGATGATAGTTCTGGTTCGTTAGCTACAAGGGCACGAATTGCTTTTAATAAGTCCTCGTCACCATGTAGGTCTGGTAACTGTAGTGTACCATCGCTAGAGAAGCCAATTGAAGCAGAATCAAAGTCTTTATTTAGCATATCAAGTGTACTGTCACCAATATCAACCCCTGAACTCAATGCATCTTCATCATACTCTTCCAAGGTATTATCTGGGTAAATTAGACGTTTAAGCATTGGTTTAACAACGGCCATAATAAGAACAATAATTACTAAGGCACCTAGACCCAGACGCACATACTTCACAAACCAATCTTGCTCCCACATTGGGACTTCAAGGTCTAAACCTGTCGTTTCACGCACAAATGGCACTGTTACCACTTCAAGTGCATCGCCACGCTGCATATCAAACCCTACACCGCCTTGTAATAAACGACGAATATTTGACAATGCCTCCACTGATCGTGGTGTCATGGTCGTTTCGCCGTTTTCACCCACTTTTGGAATATAATCAACAGCAACCGATACACTTATTCTGCGTATTACCCCCGTTTGCTGGCGTTTATGCGAAATAGTAGTATCAAGCTCATAGTTTCGCGTAGATTCTTTGTGATTACGAGTTGGCGAAGTGCCTGTTCCTGCACCACCTTGTCCTGCTACTTCTGGAATATTCGAGTTTAGTGGAGGCTGATTCGTAAGCGCACCTGGAATACCAACGGCTAAACCGCCTATGTTATTTTCTTCAAATGTGGTTTCACTTCTCACTGCAGGTAAATCTGGATTGTAGCGTTTTTGTGTTTCTTCTATCGCACTAAAGTCCATACTTAAATCAACTTGGGCTGTGTAATTTGCAAGCCCTACGACAGGTATTAGAATGCTGTCTATTTTTTCTAAATATTCTTGTTCTCGTTTACGTTCTAAATCGTACTCTTTACGAGAACGTGCTGCTAATGAGCTTTGCGAACCTGAATTTAATAAGCGACCATTTTGATCTGTAACAGTCACCCTAGCTGGCTCTAAGCCTTGTACTGCTGAAGCAATCATATCAACAACAGAGTCTATCTCTTCACCATTAAGAGAGCGTCCACGTTTAAGTGTTAACACAACGGTGGCAGATGGCTTTTTCTCTCTGCGCGCAAATACGTTCTCTTTTGGTATCGCAAGCAATACTTTCGCACGAGTAATATTATTAAGCTCTTCTATTGTACGTGCTAATTGCTGCTCTCTACCATGTTTGAGGCGCTCACGTTCAAGACGCTGACTAACCCCAAATCCCATATCTTGCATGATAATATCTGATCCCGAAGTAGGTCCTTGGTCTAACCCTTCGCGAGTCATTAATAATTTTATATTTTGATATTCACTTTCATCAACCGATACGACATTACCATCAAGTTGGTATTCTATCTTTTGTGCATCTAAAAAATCGAGGGTTTGAATTAACTCTTCTGTTTGCATTTTACCCAATGGGCGCATATCTGGCTGACGTGCCCAAATAATGATAAAAATGGCAATAGCCAAACAAATAGCCAGAGCTATAACCAGTGTCACTTGGCGTAATACATCTGTACCATTTAAAGCACTTAAATAGCCTGATTTCTGTTCTTGTTGATCATCACTATCACTTTGGTCGATATCACCACTAGCAAGTGCAAGGTCTGTAGATTGGTTAGATTGCGCCACGATAATTCTCCACTACCTAGTTAAACAGGCATGTTCATGATTTCTTTGTAAGCTTCTACAAGTTTATTACGAACCTGTACTGTAGCTTCAAATGCAACCGAAGATTTCTGAGAAGCAATCATCGCCTCAGCAAGCGATACACTTCGGTCACCCATTTCAACTGCTTTTACTTTTTGGCCTGTATCTTGTTGTAACTCATGCACTGTATTTAGTGCATTACTTAGCATATCGCCAAATTGTGCAGTAGAAGTAGACTGTACTTGAGTTGGCAATTTATTAATTTGATTACTACGGCCAGCTTCAAGGGCCATTGATTGCATTTCTTGAAAGACAGCGCTATTTTGAATTTTCATAATTTTTCTCTGACAATGCAGTTAAGCTTATAAATATAACAAAGCACAAAGCATGCCAACTAAAAGTCATTTAAAAACAAATGGTTAAGAATTACTTATGAGTCAGAGTTTTGACAACCCCAAATTAAATTTGGGGTTTAGAGGGATTATGCAGGAAGTGAAATACCTAAATCGCGCATTTGCGCTAGCTTATAACGTAATGTTCGAGGGCTAATACCTAATGTTTCTGCTACATCTTTGCGCTTACCTTGACAGCGGGCTAATGTTTCTAAAATAATACTATGCTCTTTGTCTTTAAGTTCATCTTTATAGCTCCCCGTGTCAACCGCAAGTAAATCTTGCTTTGGCTCACCAACCATAGGCATTTTTTCATCGTAATATGCCGTGCTTAAGCTATTTATAGCTTCGCTTGACGTTACTGTTTCCAACACTTCAGTTGGTGTAATTACAAAATCGCTTGCTACTAAGTTTTCGATAAAAATAGCATGTTCATTTATTGTATTACCACTTCGTAGTATCAGTGCTCGCTGAATTACGTTATCCAGTTCACGAACATTACCAGGCCATGCATGAGCAAGTAGTTTTTGCTCTGCTGCTTTATCTAAGTAGGCCATAGGCTCTTTACTTTTATTTATATGGCGTTCTATTAAATGCTTTGCGAGTATAATTATATCACCAGGGCGCTGGCAAAGAGGTCGCCACATTAATGGAAAAACATTAAGTCGGTAATATAAGTCCTCTCTAAATTGGTTCTTAGCGACCGCTTCTTTTAAGTCACGATTACTCGTTGCTAACACACGAACATCTAGTTGGATTGTCTTACGAGCACCTAAACGCTCTACTTCCCGCTCTTGTAGCACTCGTAGTAGCTTTGCCTGTAATCCTAAATCCATTTCAGTGATTTCATCTAGTAAAATTGTTCCGCCTTGCGCTTGTTCAAATTTACCAGGGCATGCTTGAATAGCACCTGTAAACGCCCCTTTTTCGTAACCAAATAAAGTGGCCTCAAGCATATTTTCAGGGATCGCAGCACAATTTATAGCAACAAAGGGTTCATTGCATCGACTCGATTTATCGTGAATATAACGCGCGAGCACTTCTTTACCTGAACCACTAGGCCCGAGCACCATTACACTCGCATCAGAGCGTGCAACTTTACTTGCAAGTTCGAGTAATTGAATGCTACTTGGGTCGGCAACAATAGGGCCATCTGTCTCTTTCGCTTTTTCAGGCAAATAGCGACTCACCATATTAAGTAGCACTTCAGGTGCAAATGGTTTAGCCATATAATCAATAGCACCTAAACGCATAGCTTCAACAGCATCATCAATCGTGGCATAGGCCGTCATCATCAATACAGGTAAGTCGGGATAATTTAATTTAATACTTCGCAGTAAGTCCAAACCGCTCATGGTTCCCATTTGCACATCACTTACGACTAATGAAAATTGCTCTTTTTTAAGCAATAACATCGCTTGCTCTGCGCTATTAGCTGAAACGCATTCAATACCTGACATCTCCAGCGTATCAATTAAAGCTTCACGGAGCCCCGCATCATCTTCTACGACTAAAATAATATTACTCATAATGATTCCTCTAATTTAGATGTCGCGCGTATTGGCAACAGTAAACTAAAACAAGCTCCACCATGAGCATTGTTACTAACGTCAACACGTCCTTGGTGCGCATTAATCACCGAACTTACAACAGCAAGCCCTAGACCAGTGCCTTGGCTTTTTGTAGTAAAAAAGGGTTCAAACATTTTATCAGCCTGACTTAAATCAATACCGGGACCATTATCGCTTACACTAATACGCACAAAGTCGTGATCTTGTAAATCAGTGGCGGCACTCAAATGCACTTTAGCCCCAGAACCAATCACTTGAATGCTATTGTGAATAAGGTTTTGAACAGCACTGGCTAGCGCTGTCTTATTCCCCACTATTACAATATCTGGTTCAGGAAGGCTTACATCCAGCTCGCTTTCATTAAGTGCGACCATGGCATCAGCACCGGTTTTCACTTCTGTTAATAATTGCTGCATAGAGACTTGTTCAACGACTTGCTGCTCACCGCTTTTAGCAAATAACAGCATGTCATTAACCTGCGTTTCTAAATCTTTTAATCGTGACATCAATTTAGTTTGGAAATTATCGCGAGATGCTTCTGGCAAGCGCTTTGAGCCTAAGTTAGCAGCATAAAGCATTGCTGCAGATAGAGGCGTGCGTACTTGATGCGCAAGAGACGCCACCATTTTACCCAGCGCACTTAATCGCTGCATATGTGCAACACGTTTTTGTAAACGTCGCGTCTCAGTTAAGTCCGTCATTAAAATAAGTTGTCCCGGCTCTGGAGCCAAAGCGGTAATGTCGAGCTTAATTAAACGCCCGTCTTTTAATGATACTTCGTGTCCATCATCTTGATGTGGTTTGAAAGACCGCTGAATAACATAAAACCACTTTTCACCTTCAAGTGGTTCACCAAGCATATCAATCGCAATTTGGTTCGCTTTAGCAACCATGCCTTTACCATCAAGTACAACAACACCAGTGGGCATTGTATCAACCAAGTGCGAAAGCCAACTTGCCTGCTTACGAAGATCACTTAGCTCACCAATGTACTCCTCTTGAAGTAAACATGGGTTATACTTATTTGCAGAAATAAACTGTGGTTTTAGCACGCTTGCAAGGGCCATAATCAAATCTCAAACTAATGTAGATACAGAGTTAAATGCACAATTTGTACCAAAGTTTATTTATATATTTATCATTAAGTTACATAAGAAAAACCAGCGACATAAAAATGACGCACGCTAAGGAATAATAATGAGTGAGCAAATAGAATGCCGTTGTCCATGGCTAGACACGACTAAACCTGACTACGTTACTTACCATGATGAAGAATGGGGGGTGCCACTTTATGATGACCAAAAACTATTCGAATTTATAACTCTTGAATCAGCACAGGCGGGTTTGAGTTGGTACACCATATTAAAAAAACGCCAAGGTTATAAAAAGGCATTTGCTAATTTTGATGTAAAAAAAGTAGCTGAATTTACATCAGATGACATTGAGCGTCTAATGTTAAATAAAGAGATTGTTCGTAACCGTTTAAAAATTGCAGCAACTGTTAATAACGCAAAATGTTTTATCGGTATTCAAAAAGAGTTTGGTAGCTTTAGCAATTATCAATGGCAATTTGTGAGTAATAAGCCGCTTGTTAGTCACTTGAATAATATTGAGGACTACCCTGCTATAACTGAACAATCAACTGCATTCGCTAAAGACTTAAAAAAGCGAGGGTTTAAGTTTTTAGGCCCAACAACAGTCTATGCACACATGCAAGCCTGCGGTATGGTTAACGATCACAGCAATGACTGTTTTAGAAAAGAAGAAATTATTGAGGCTTTTAGTGGTGAGTAGGCAGGCAAATAGGTAGGTAACTAAAAGCTTCGCTTTTCACGCGAGCAAGCTCTGCGTCTACGCCAAGGTTTTGATTTGAGGTTGCTTTGTAGACGCGCTGCTTACAGGCGTTCAAAAACGTAGTTTTTTGGATGGGTGTTTAAATAATTAAAAGCTTCGCTTTTCACGCGAGCAAGCTCGACGTCTACCGCCAAGGTTTTGATTTGAGGTTGTTTTGTAGACGCGCTGCTTGCAGGCGTTCAAAAACTAATCTCTTGAAAGGTTATACTTTTTCATTTTTTCAACTAGCGTGGTTCTGCGTACACCTAATATTTCTGCCGCGCGAGCCACAACGTAATCAAAGCGCTCTAACGCTTGCGTTATTAAGCTAATTTCAAGCTCGGCTAAGTAATCTTTAAGTTCAATACCATCATCGGGCAACAACCCACTTCCAACTTGGTTAAACTCTGCTTCAGGTTCGTTTTCGTAATCACTGAATCCTGTGCTAAATATATCGTTAAACGCGTCTTTTTCCATTAACTCTTCTGGGTACTCAGGCTCATATGCTTCTACCTCAATATAGCGGTATTTATTAGGTAAATCGGGAATATCGACTACCTTTTCAGGAAACATAATAACCATTCGTTCC
>NZ_BADY01000084.1:0-8701 GCF_000241185.1 Pseudoalteromonas sp. BSi20495 | reverse complement strand
GCATTAAGCTGGTTTTTTCATTAAACACACTAGGTTACTTAAAATAGTAATTTAGTTACGTGGTAAATGTATTTTTCTCTCAGCACTTTGAAGATAAAGTACAATAGTGTGACCAATTGTTTGTAACTTAGTCGCACCAGTTTCACGTACGATAGCTTCAAAAATAAGAGCTTTAGTTTCACGATCGTCAGTCGGCGCTTTCACTTTAATCAATTCGTGAATTTCTAACGCACTTTTAATTTCCATTACTACGCCTTCGGTTAAACCGTTAGAACCTAGTAAAACTACTGGCTTGAGGCTATGTGCCTGACCTTTTAAAAACTGCTTTTGTTTATTTGATAATGTCATGTTTATACAAATTTTGCTGAATATGGCTTGAATTAAGGGTATTCTACCGCCATCTAAAGAATATTACTAATTAGTTGCGTGTTAATTTATGACAAATAAAAAACAGTCAGCCAGTTCACAGCGATGGCTGAAAGAACATTTTGATGATAAATATGTTCAAGAAGCGCAAAAAAAAGGACTGGCGTTCTAGAGCGGTTTTTAAATTAGATGAAGTTCAGAACAGAGATAAGATACTGCGTCCGGGTATGACAGTGGTAGATTTAGGGGCCGCGCCGGGTAGTTGGTCACAGTATTTAGCCGAAAAAGTGGGTGATAAAGGTCAAGTAATAGCATGTGATATTTTACCGATGGATTCCCTTGCAGGTGTAGACTTCTTACAAGGTGACTTTCGTGAGGAGGCTGTATTAAATGCATTATTAAAACGCATTGATGGGAAAAATGTTGATGTGGTATTCTCTGACATGGCACCAAATATGAGTGGTAATAATTCAGTTGATCAAGCTGGTAGTATGTATTTAGTAGAGCTTGCATTAGATATGTGTAGCCAAGTACTAAAGAAAAATGGTGCATTTATTGTTAAAGTGTTTCAAGGTGAAGGCTTTGATCAATACTTACAAGACGTACGTAATAGTTTTAAAGTAGTGAAGATACGTAAACCTGATGCCTCGCGTGCCCGTTCTCGGGAAGTATATATAGTAGCGACTGGATACAAACTGTAGTACAGTTGCTTGGCGTTTAGTTGAATTTAAATTAATTGGATACAAGAGGTTAACCCCTTGAGCGATATGGCGAAAAATTTAATACTATGGCTGGTCATTGCAGTTGTGCTGATGTCAGTCTTTCAGAGCTTTAATGGTGGCGATCAAGTTGATCGTCAGACAAGCTATAGTCAATTTGTTAAAGACGCCCGAAATGGCTCTATACAAGAAGTGGCAATTGAAAGTACCAGTGGGACAATTACAGGTACTAAAACCAGTGGCGAACGTTTTCAAACGATTATGCCTATTTATGACAAAGATATTTTAAATGACTTATTAAAAAGTAATGTGAATGTGAAGGGTGTAAAACCTGAAGAACAGTCATTTTTAGCAAGTATATTTATTTCTTGGTTCCCAATGATACTGCTTATTGGTGTATGGATATTCTTCATGCGTCAGATGCAAGGCGGCGGCGGTAAAGGCGCTATGTCATTTGGTAAGAGTAAAGCGCGTTTAATGAGCGAAGATCAAATTAAAACAACGTTTGCAGATGTTGCTGGTTGTGATGAAGCGAAAGAAGATGTTACCGAATTGGTAGACTTTTTACGTGACCCTTCTAAGTTTCAAAAACTTGGCGGTAGTATTCCTAAAGGCGTACTAATGGTTGGTCCTCCTGGTACTGGTAAAACGTTACTTGCAAAGGCTGTTGCGGGTGAAGCGAAAGTACCGTTTTTTACAATTTCAGGTTCAGATTTTGTTGAAATGTTTGTAGGTGTTGGTGCATCACGTGTACGTGACATGTTTGAGCAAGCTAAAAAAGCAGCGCCTTGTATTATCTTTATAGATGAGATTGATGCTGTTGGTCGTAAACGTGGTGCTGGTATGGGCGGCGGTAACGACGAACGTGAGCAAACACTTAACCAAATGCTAGTAGAAATGGATGGCTTTGGTGGTAACGAAGGTATTATCGTTATTGCAGCAACTAACCGACCAGATGTATTAGACCCAGCATTACTTCGTCCAGGTCGTTTTGACCGTCAAGTAGAAGTAGGTTTACCTGATATTCGTGGTCGTGAGCAAATACTTAAAGTACACATGCGTAAAGTGCCATTAGGCGATAACGTTGAAGCGGCACTTATTGCAAGAGGTACCCCAGGTTTCTCTGGTGCTGATTTAGCAAACTTAGTAAATGAAGCTGCACTTTATGCCGCACGTGGCAATAAGCGTGTTGTAAGTATGGCTGAATTTGACGCTGCTAAAGATAAAATCATGATGGGTGCAGAACGCAAAACCATGGTGATGAGCGAGCAAGAAAAAGCAATGACTGCGTATCATGAAGCAGGTCACGCAATTGTGGGCCGTATGGTTCCTGAACATGATCCAGTTTACAAAGTATCTATTATTCCACGTGGCCGTGCGCTAGGTGTAACAATGTACTTGCCTGAACAAGACCGTGTTAGTCATTCAAAAGAGCTTTTAGAATCAATGATTTCTAGCCTTTACGGTGGTCGAATTGCTGAAGCGCTTATTTATGGTGCTGATAAAGTAACAACAGGTGCGAGTAATGATATTGAACGAGCTACAGATATTGCTCGTAAAATGGTTACACACTGGGGTTTAAGTGAAAAACTAGGTCCGTTACTTTACGCTGAAGATCAAAATGAAATGTATATGGGTGGCGGCGGCAGTCGTGCATCTAGCATGTCAGACGACACAGCAAAGATAATTGATGCAGAGGTTCGATTACTTTCAGATCGTAACTATCAACGAGCAGAAGAAATATTAAAAGAAAATATTGATATTCTTCACTCAATGAAAGACGCTTTAATGAAATACGAAACAATCGACGCTAAGCAAATTGATGATTTAATGGCACGCCAACCAGTGCGTGAACCGCGTGATGCACATGACCGCCATGAAGCAAAACCGGTAAAAGCTGAAGAATCTCAAGAGCCAGTTAGCGATGAAAGTCAAAAATCGGATGATTCATCGAAAAAAGATGAAACAAACCTTGATGATAAAGCTGAATAATCGTTAAAATAGCGAATGAAAGCCCCGTACTTCGGGGCTTTTTTGTATCAGTTATTTATACCAATTTTATTGATGGATGTTCATTCTAGCGAATTAAATAACTCACTAACTTCGCTGAGAAATTATTTATATAGAATAACTATATATCATAATTCCGCCTTGTAATTAAGCTATTTACTTATCGCTATAATAGATCATTAATTTAATTTTATTGGAAAAAGAATAAAGGTTGGCAATGACTAACATATTAAAGCTTCCCAGAGGACGTACGCTTAATATTGAAAAGCCCGTTATTATGGGAATATTAAATGTAACGCCGGATTCATTTTCTGATGGTGGGCAGTTTTTAGACCCAACAATAGCAGTGAAACGTGCAATGCAGTTACTGGATGATGGTGCGAAAATTGTAGACATAGGCGGAGAATCTACCCGCCCCGGCGCGCCAGATGTGAGTTTGAAAGATGAACTTGCCCGCGTAATTCCCGCTATTAAAGCAATACGTGAGCACAGTGATTGCGTTATTTCAATTGATACCAGTAAAGCGCAAGTAATGGAACAAGCAATACTCGCAGGGGCTGATATAGTCAACGATGTAAGAGCTTTGCAAGAATTAGATGCGTTAGAAACGGTTGCGCACTATGAAGATGTAGCAATTTGTTTAATGCATATGCAAGGGCAACCTCGCAGTATGCAATGTGCACCTCATTATGATGATTTGTTTGCAGATATAAATATGTTTTTTAGTCAACGTATTAAAGCCTGTGAAACAGCCGGGATTAAGTTTGAACGACTTATCCTAGATCCCGGTTTTGGATTTGGAAAAACGCTTAACCATAACTATCAAATATTGGCTAAGTTTAATGATTTTAATAAATTGGGTTTGCCATTATTGGCTGGTTTATCTCGTAAATCGATGATAGGTAATTTATTAAATAGAGAAACAAGTGAGCGATTGGCAGGTAGCTTAGCAGGTGCGCTAATCGCGGCGCAAAATGGCGCAAAAATTATTCGCGTACATGACGTAAAAGAAACCGCAGACGTGCTTAGTGTATTACGAGCCTGCGAACAAGGAATACAATAATGAAAGAAAGAAAATATTTTGGCACTGATGGAGTGCGTGGATTAGTTGGTACAGCACCTATTAACCCAGAGTTTGCTATGAAATTAGGTTGGGCTGCAGGGCGTGTTTTATCTCTGGGTGGCACTAAAAAAGTAATTATTGGTAAAGATACACGTATCTCAGGTTATATGCTTGAAACAGCACTTGAAGCTGGGTTAATTGCCGCAGGTATTGACGTCGTGTTACTTGGCCCTATGCCAACGCCTGCTGTTGCCTATTTAGCGCAAACGTTTCGTGCGGAAGCGGGAATTGTAATTAGTGCATCACACAACCCTTATTACGATAATGGTATTAAGTTTTTTAATGGACAAGGCCTAAAGCTAGCTGATTCCGTAGAGCTTCAAATAGAAGCGATGCTTGATGAGCCAATGACTTGCGTTGCATCTGATAAATTAGGTAAAGCATCTCGTTTAGTCAGTGCAGATGGTCGTTACATAGAATTTTGTAAAAGTCAGTTTCCACAAGGTTTGTCATTAGAGGGTCTCAAAGTCGTCGTTGATTGTGCTAATGGTGCTACATATCATATTGCTCCTTCTGTTATGCGCGAACTTGGTGCTGAAGTAATTACCCATGCGTGTGAGCCAAATGGCGTAAACATAAATCATGAATGTGGTGCTACACACGTAGATACACTTAAACGTAAAGTACTTGAATTTAAAGCAGACGTAGGTATTGCTTATGATGGTGATGGTGATCGCGTTATGATGGTTGATCATAATGGCCGTGTATTCGATGGTGATGATCTAGTTTATATAATTGCGTGTCAAGCAGCCCAAGAAGATAACTTAGGTGGTGGCGTAGTTGGGACTGTTATGTCTAACATGGGTCTTGAAAATGCTTTAAAAGCCAAAGGAATTGAGTTCGCACGTAGTAAAGTAGGCGATCGCTACGTTATGGAATTACTGCAACAGAAGGGTTGGAAAATTGGTGGGGAAAGCTCGGGCCATGTTCTAAATCTAGATTTGATAAGTACCGGAGATGGTATTATTTCAAGCCTACAAGTATTGGCTGCAATGGTTGCACAAAACCGTACTCTACAAGACTTAGGTGCAGGCTTTACTAAATACCCAATGAAAATGATTAACGTACGTTATACACCGGGAACTGATCCAACGAGTACAGCAGAGGTCCTTGCAGCTGTTGCCGAAGTAGAGAAAAGCTTAGGCGATAAAGGGCGCGTTTTACTTCGTAAATCAGGTACTGAGCCTGTTGTGCGTGTTATGGTTGAAGCAGAACAAGAAAAAATAGTACTCGATAGTGCGCAAAAAATTGCGACAGTTGTCGAATCTATGAGCAAATAAACTGATTGATAACAATAACCTCTTGTAACTTTGGGCGAGAAAAGTTAATATCTCGCCCGCTTTCTAATGTGGAGTGGAAAAATGGCAATACGCAAGCCAATGGTCGCAGGCAACTGGAAAATGAACGGTTCGTTAGAGCTAATTAAAGAAATGTCTGGTGCCATCAACAATGTTAAATCAAAAGAGATAGACATTGTCTTATTTCCCCCTTTCCCATTAGTATCATCAATGGTTTTAACCGGAGTCTGTACAGGAGCGCAAACTGTTTCTGAAAACGAACCAGGCGCCTTTACCGGTGAAGTTGATGCGAAACTTATTAAAGATTTAGGCGCGAAGTACGTGCTAGTAGGTCATTCAGAACGACGTAGTATTTATAATGAAAGTAATACTACGGTCGCTGAAAAATTTGCTCGAGCTCAAAATGTTGGTCTCATTCCAATCTTATGTGTGGGTGAAAGTGAAACAGAGCAAGAAAATGGTAAAACTGAGCTTGTCGTTTCTACACAAATTGATGCAATAATTAATAAATTAGGTGTAGCGGCACTAAAAGATTCTGTGATAGCATACGAACCCGTTTGGGCCATCGGCACAGGTAAAACTGCATCGCCAGAACAGGCACAAAACGTTCACAAATTTATCCGTGATAAAATTGCTTCATTAGATGGCAATTTAGCACAAGGGCTTACCATCTTATATGGTGGTAGCGTTAATGAAAAAAATAGCGAATTATTATTTGCACAAACAGATATAGACGGTGGCCTAATTGGTGGTGCTAGTCTAAAAGCAGATTCATTTATTGCAATTTGTAAAAGTGCAGAAGGAACCGTATAAGATGTACGAAATTTTATTAGTAGTTTATTTAGTTGTTGCCTTGGCATTAGTTGGTATGGTTTTAATCCAACAAGGTAAAGGCGCAGATATGGGCTCTTCATTTGGTGCCGGTGCGTCTGCTACTGTTTTTGGATCGTCAGGTGCTGGTAATTTCATGACGAAAACAACGACAAGTTTGGCAACTGTATTTTTTGTTTTAAGCATTGTTTTAGGTAACCTTACTGCGGGTCAAATTAAAAAGACTGACGAATGGGAAAATCTAGAAGCAGCGCCTGCAGTTGAAACAGTGTCTCCTGTAGAAGAGGATGTTCCTGTAACATCTACGAAAGAGAAAAGCTCTGACGTACCAAATTAATTTAACTTAAATAAATGTTAGACGATTTATATTCCTCATTTAAATCATTAAGTTTAACACTTAAGCGAAAGCTTGAAATGCGGATGTGGTGGAATTGGTAGACACGCCACCTTGAGGGGGTGGTGCTTTAGGGCGTGGGGGTTCAAGTCCCCCCATCCGCACCAAATTTAATAAACCAGTAACAGCAATGTTACTGGTTTTTTTTTAATAAAAATAATTTTGATTGTTTTTCGAACTACTCAGCCTGTTTTAAATTATTTCATATAAATTCGCGAAAAATCACAAAAAAACTAGAAATATTACAAATATAGTTAACACTTATGGTTATTAAGCCGATAATAGTTATAGACAATAAAATAAGGTAATCAATATGGCCGCAGGCTTCTCTTTTCAAAACCTAAGCATAACTAAAAAAATACATGCAATAACATGTATTGCAGTTTTGGCTTTTTTAGCGATCGTTCTGATCAATTATTTTGCAATGAATGATAATAGGATATCACTTAATGAAATGGAGAGCTCTACATACAAGGTTGTTAAGCTTACTTCAGAAAATGTTAGTACTTTAGAAAAGTTAGACGAGCTTTATACTCAAGCTGTCACATTCGGTGAGCAAGACCTTGTTGTTAAAGCAAGTGACACTTATAAATTGTTAGAAACGAATATTAATTTAATTGAACAGGTAAATGAATCCTATATAAACAGTGAGACAAAAAAGCAGTTAGCTAATTATGAAGAGATATCTTCGATTATTGCCAATGGGATGGTTAGTGGCACTGCTGATTTTAGTAAAATTCAACAGCAAGCTCAGTTAAAAACATCTCTTTATAACGAGGTCTTAAGTAATTTTAAAAGTGCGCAACAAAAAGCAGACAATCGTTTTTTTGAACTTGTTACTAGTACCAAAGATCGTTCTGACTATGCATTAACTTTAATGCTAGTCGTATCAGTCGTATCGTTAATATTACTATTATTTATGGCCGTTTGGATTGCCAGAGGGATTGGCTCGTCAGCTAGTGATGCTGCAAATAACTTAAGCTTATTAGCAAGCGGTAAAGGCTCTCTTAGTACACAATTAAAAGTAAGCTCTGAAGATGAAATAGGGCAAGTATCAATTAACTTTAATGCGTTTATTACTCTGCTTAGAGAAACTGTACTTGAGGTTATTGCCGTGTGCGAACCTTTGATGGAAAATTCTACGCGACTTGTTCAGGGGATGGAGCAAGCTGAGCGTGCCACAACGAAACAAACTACCGATGCTGAAATTGTTAAGCAATCAATGGAAGAAATGAAGCAAAGCGTTGGTGATATCTCTCAATCAGCCGCTAGTGCTTCCCATGCAGCTGAAACAGCAGAAAAAGAGGTCGAACAAAGCAGAACTCAAGTACAGATGTCAGTAACTGCATCTCGCACGCTTAGTAATGAAATAAACCAAGCTGCTACTACAATAAATAAACTGGCGGATGATACAAAAAATGTATCACAAATATTGAATGTAATTACTTCTATTGCAGATCAAACTAATTTACTTGCACTTAACGCCGCCATTGAGGCAGCTCGTGCTGGTGAGCATGGCCGTGGTTTTGCTGTTGTAGCTGATGAAGTTCGTGAATTAGCATCTCGTACAGCACATTCGACCAATGAAATACGCGAGTTATTAGGTGCATTAACAACGGCTGCTAATGAATCTGTGACAGCGATGACTTCGGCAAGAGACATGGCTACTGATAATGCGACCGCAGCAGAAAAAACAGGGATTTCTATTGAAAAAATTGCAGAGCAAATGCTCGAAATAAATGGAATGAACTCTCAAATAGCTGCTGCTACGGAAGAACAAACCTCTGTAGCTGCAATGGTAGTAGAAAACGTATCGAATATGCACGTATCGTTTGAGGATACCATGGACTCATTATTGGCAGCACGTGATGTTGCTAAAAACCTTCATTACCTATCAGATAACTTATTAGATGCAACAGCTAAATTTAGAATAGAGTAGTAATACTTTTAAGTAACTATA
>NZ_BADY01000085.1:0-50495 GCF_000241185.1 Pseudoalteromonas sp. BSi20495 | reverse complement strand
ATAGTAATATCGGCTTTTTATTGAAAAATCACAGCTACATGATTTTTAGTTACAAAAAAACCGCGTATAAAACGCGGCTTTTAAATGCTTTTTAATTACAGACCAGCACGGTCTTTAATTACAGCAATAAGTGGTGAACCAGCATGGTTACCTTCAGCCCAAGCGATATCTGCGCCATCAGCTAATGAACTTTTTGAAAGGTTTTTAACAATGTATTCACCAGTACCTACTGCGTTGCTTGCAACTGCATGGCGTAATAAGTTATTACCATTACATTGTATTGCATCGTAGATATTACGAATTTTTACACGAGAACTTTTAAGTTTACTACGTAAACGGTTTTTATCGTCCGCTGCTATATACTCGCAAATAGATACAGCTAATTGATCTTCAGCGTTTGCAGGCGCTACATACGAAAATGAACCTACTGCAATAGCAGTAACAATAACTAGCTTTGGTAATTTAAACATGAAAAACCCTTTATGGTACTTTTTACCTATGTTGATTGGTTAATATTGTACCAACACACGTAGATTTTCGCAATAATGTTATTGAATTTTATATAAAGTTACGAATTTATAACTAGATTTATTTTTATTATCAGGCTGCATACTTAACTCTTCTTTAAGCTCCCATTTAGCTATTTTTTGATAATCTGGGAATTGTGTATCGCCTTCTACATCTAAATCTATAAACGTTAAATATAAGCGATCTGCACGCTCTAAAAACTGCTGATAAATATTTCCACCACCAATGATCATTACTTCTTCAGCGTCAGAAACTAAATTCAATGCAGCCTCTGGTGTTGCTACCGTTTCAATTCCATCAGCTTGATACCCAAGATTACGAGTAATAATAATATTACGTCGCCCAGGCAGAGGACGTCCGATAGATTCAAAAGTTTTACGACCCATAATTACAGGCTTACCTGTAGTCACTTTTTTAAAATGCTGAAGATCTGCAGGTAAATGCCATGGCATTTTATTATCTAGGCCAATTACACGGTTATTTGCCATTGCTGCAATCATTGAAATTATCATATTAAATACCTAGTACTTTATTTTTAAACAAAGAAAAAGGAGCATAAGCTCCTTTTTATAAATTCTATTTAATTAGCGCTCGTAGACAACTTCTACGTCGTAATCATCTTCATCCCAGTCGTCCCAATCATCATCATTGCCCTTACCTTTAGTGGCTTTTTCATGATAGGTATCCCACTTGAATTCAATCTCTTCATCTTCAACCTGTACAAACTTCTCTTTAGGCATGCTATCGAGCAGTGTCATTATGTTGTGAATTAAAGGTTGAGTATTGAGTTTATTAATCGCTGAAATGTGATAAATATTTTCAGTTTCGCCCAGTTCTTCTGCAATAGCTTCACATAACGCTTTTGCTTCGTCCTCTGGTAATAAATCTATTTTATTAAAAACTAACCAACGTGGCTTTTCAGCTAATTTAGGGCTGTATTGATGTAACTCGTTAATAATCGAGAATGCATTATCAACAGGGTTTGAACCATCTACCGGCATTACATCGATAATGTGTAATAACACACGACAACGCTCTAAATGCTTCAAGAAGCGGATGCCTAAGCCTGCACCATCAGATGCACCTTCAATTAAGCCTGGTATGTCAGCTATTACAAATGATTTATTCGCTTCTGGACGCACTACGCCCAAATTAGGAATAAGCGTTGTAAACGGGTAATCAGCTACTTTAGGCCTTGCTGCTGATACACTACGGATAAACGTAGATTTACCTGCGTTAGGAAGCCCTAGTAAGCCTACATCCGCTAATAGTAGCAACTCTAATTTTAAATTACGTACTTCGCCTTCAGTACCCAAGGTTTTTTGACGAGGTGCTCGGTTAGTACTTGATTTAAAACGTGCATTCCCCAAGCCGTGGAAACCACCTTTTGCAACCAAAATACGTTGACCATGTTGCGTTAAATCACCAAGTCCCTCTTGGGTATCAACATCCATGATACGTGTGCCTACAGGCACCATAACAAATAAGTCATCGGCTTTTCGGCCTGTACAGTTACGGCTACGACCGTTAGTACCACGTTCAGCTCTATGGAAACGCTCAAACTGATAATCAATGAGGGTATTTAAGTTTTCATCAGCTTGTAGATAAACACTACCACCGTCTCCACCGTCACCGCCGTCTGGTCCACCATCTGGAACATATTTTTCACGACGGAAAGACACGATGCCGCTGCCACCGTCTCCAGCTTCTGCGCGAATTTCTACTTCATCTACAAACTTCATGATTACTCACTTTAGGGATTGGCTTGTTAATTTAACTATTATATACCGAAGCCAAGCTGATTGCAGGCTTGGCTTGGGTATATATTTTTTTCTTAAAACAAAAAACCCCGCAAAGGCGGGGTTTTTTAACTACCTTACTGATTACTCAGTTACGATAGTTACGTATTTACGGTTTAAAGGACCTTTCTGTTCAAACTGAACTTTACCATCTGCTTTTGCGAAGATAGTGTGGTCTTTACCGATACCTACGTTTGTACCAGGGTGGAAACGAGTTCCACGCTGACGAACAATGATGCTACCCGCTAGAACTGATTCGCCACCAAAACGCTTAACACCTAAGCGTTTGCTTTCTGAATCGCGACCGTTACGAGTACTACCAGCTGCTTTTTTATGTGCCATTTCTAAGTACCTCTAATTAAGCGCTAATGCTAGTGATTTTAACTTCAGTGAACCATTGACGATGGCCCATTTGCTTACGAGAATGCTTACGGCGTCTAAATTTAACAACCTTAATCTTCTCACCGCGACCATGTGAAACAACCTCAGCTGTTATCTTGCCACCGTTTACGAACGGTACACCGATCTCGATTTTCTCACCATCAGCAACTAAAAGTACTGAATCAAATTCTACTGCCGCACCAGTTTCAACGTCTAATTTTTCAAGACGAATCGTTTGACCTTCAGTCACACGATGCTGTTTACCACCACTTTGGAAAACCGCGTACATAATTAACTCCGTCTGTGCACCCTCAAATCGGCGCAACTAAAATATTCTTCGATAGGGCGCGAAGTTTACGCTAACGCGAAATAACTAGCAAGCCTATTTTGTAATTAAAATGAATAAAAAGTAGCTGCTTTGAGAGCAATTCAATATTTACCCCATTTTATATTAATTAGCCCTTTTGCCAAGCGCTTTTTAACTCTTAGCCGAAATAAGTTAATGCGCTTAAATAGAGCTCTCGCTGTATAATATCTAAGCGCGACTCAGACTGCATATTGGTTATCTATTAATCAGTTATCTCAACCAATTAAGCTCTTATTCAGTACTTTAATAGTGTTTTTTCAATCAATCGTCACAAAATATCGAGCTAGTGCATTTTTTGTTGTACAATCTGCGCCGTTCACACATAAAAATTGGCTCGGAGATCAATGGATATAAAAGCTATCCAGGCGTTAATCGAAAGCGATATGAATGACGTCAATCAACTTATACATGCGCAAATGCGCTCAGATGTGGCGTTAGTTAATCAGCTTGGTTTATATATAGTTAGCAGTGGCGGCAAACGTGTTCGTCCAATGCTCGCAATTTTAGCAGCCAAGGCGCTCGGTTATCAGGGTAAAGATCACATAACACTTGCAACAATTGTTGAGTTTATCCATACAGCAACGCTATTGCATGATGATGTTGTAGATGAATCAAACTTACGACGTGGCACGCCTACAGCAAATGCTGAATTTGGTAATGCTGCTAGCGTATTAGTTGGTGACTTTATTTACACTCGCTCATTTCAGCTTATGGTTGGCCTTGGAAAAATGCAGATTATGCAAGTACTTGCCGATGCAACAAACATTATTGCTGAAGGTGAAGTATTGCAGCTGATGAACTGCAATGACCCAGATACGACTGAAGCCAGCTATATGCAGGTTATTTACTCTAAAACGGCTAAATTATTTGAAGCAGCGACAGGCCTTGCTGCCATTATTACTGAGCAAGACCAAGCGACACTTGATGCACTAAACCTATACGGTATGCATTTAGGCACCGCGTTTCAGTTAGTGGATGATGTACTCGATTACAATGCGGATGCTGAGCAGCTAGGTAAAAACATTGGCGATGATTTAGCTGAAGGCAAACCAACCCTTCCGCTTATTTATGCTATGCAACATGGTAGCGAGCAGCAAACGCAACTTATTCGTGATGCAATAGAGCACAGTAATGGTATGGAGCATTTAGAAGAAATTTTATCTGCACTAAAACAAACTAATGCGCTTGAGTTTACAATGCAAAAAGCAGAGCTTGAGGCCGAAAAAGCCATTGCCTGTTTAGATTTTTTAGCTGAGTCTGACTATAAGCAAGCACTTATAAGCCTTGCCCGTATTGCGGTTGACCGCGACCACTAGTTTTAACTAGTTACACAGTGTGACATTAATTCTGAGCAATAAAAAAGCCTGCAAATGCAGGCTTTTTTGTTGCTTAAACCGGCTATTACGCCATGAAATCAACACCTTCTTTGATGTCTTTTTTCAATGTTTCAAGCATGTCATTTTTTGCTTTTGTTTCAAATGCGCTTAGTTCGCCGTAAGAAAGAATTTCTTCTACGCCGTTTTTACCTAAACGTACTGGATGTGCAAAGTACTCTGCATCGCCATTTTCAACAGCAACGTAAGCGTAATCTACAACTTCTTCACCTTGTAGGCCTTTAACTAAAGACATACAAAAACGAGCTGCAGCAGCACCCATAGATAGCGTAGCTGAACCACCGCCTGCTTTAGCATTTACAACTTCAGTACCCGCATTTTGGATACGTGGAGTAAGTGCAGCAACTTCTTCATCAGTGAAAGAAACACCTTCAACTTGAGAAAGTAGAGGCAGAATCGTTGTGCCTGAGTGACCACCAATTACTGGTACTTTTACAGTTGCTACGTCTACGCCTTTAAGTTCAGCAACAAATGCTTCTGAACGAATAACGTCAAGCGTAGTAATACCGAATACGCGTTTAGCGTCGTAAGTACCTGCTTTTTTGAATACTTCAGCAACGATTGGAACTGTGCCATTTACTGGGTTAGTAATAATACCGACTAACGCTTTAGGACAGCTGGCAACAATGCCTTCTGCTAAAGTTTTGATAATACCAGCATTTACATTAAATAAATCAGCACGATCCATACCTGGTTTACGTGGCATACCCGCGGGGATAAGAACGATGTCAGAGCCTTCAAGCGCTTTGTTTAGTTCATCTGCGCCAAAGCCTGCTACTTTAACATCTGTTGGGATGTGAGAAAGGTCAACCGCAACACCTGGTACTACTGGTGCAACATCATAAAGTGATAATTCAGAGCCAGCTGGTAAGCCTGTTTTTAATAATAAAGACAACGCTTGGCCGATACCGCCTGCAGCACCTAATACAGCAACTTTCATTGGAATTCTCCGTCATTTGAGGTAGGAAATATTTGTGGCTCTTAAGATAATGAAATTAGCGACTAAAAACAAATTTATCCTGTCTATTTCAAGTATATTTTCGACCATAGTCGTAAACTTTTGTGATTTAACGCATCAAACTGGCAAGTTAACTAAACAACTGCTGCATAATTATTCATTATTGTGTAGAATTTGCAGCATAAATAACAAAAATGAATAAAGACTATGCAACCACAAGATAAACAAGAAGCACTGGTAAAAGCATTTAAATCGCTTTTAAAAGAAGAAAACTTTGGCTCTCAAGGCGAAATAGTTGATGCGTTAAAAGAGCAAGGCTTTGACAATATAAGCCAAAGTAAAGTATCACGCATGTTAAGTAAGTTTGGCGCTGTACGCACACGTAATGCCAAGCAAGAAATGGTTTACTGCTTACCTGCTGAAATGGGTGTACCTACGGCTAAAAGCCCATTACGCCAATTAGTAATCGACATTATGCACAACGAAATGATGATCATCATTCGTACCAGCCCAGGTGCAGCTCAGCTTATTGCACGTTTATTAGATTCATTAGGTAAAGCAGATGGCGTACTAGGAACTATTGCCGGCGATGACACTATTTTTATCGCCCCGGCTAAAATATCTGAAATAGACGTGACGCTTGAACGCGTTCGCATTTTATTTGATACGGTTTGATTATTAATCGTAATTAAATCTGTTTTAAAAATCCGACCGAAGGTGCAAAAAAAGCAGAACCCATATCGGCTTGAGTAAAATCAAGCCAGTGGTCGTAACAATCACCTTCGCCTAAACGGCTTTTAAGTATTTTTTCGAACGCGGTTCCTGTACATGCACATGTAATTGATAACATTCCCTGCTCATACACATCGCCATAAGGCATGCTTTGATTTAATAGTAGCGGTTGCCCGTCTTCATCTTTTAGCTCACTACGCGAAGCATGGCTGGTTTCGATCGCGGGGGTAATTAGTGTGTTATCAAGGCGCGTACGACCCATTATTTGCTCTTGCTCACTTAATGATAAATGCTGCCACACAGTTAAGTCATGCTTATAACGTTGTACATGAATATAACTTCCTTGATCTTCAAAGCTACCCGGTTTATTTATTAGTGCCGTCGCACGCTTTTTTCTACCATGAGCAGAATCGCCACCATAAATAAAGCCATTAAAGTCTCGTCCATCTAAAAAGCGAAAATTACGAACCTGCTCTACCAGCTCTACATCAGGAGCAAATAACTTTAATACTTGCAGGGCAAATAAATGGTTAACGTCTTCACGGTCAGAGCGAATTTGCACAAACAAATCACACGGTTGCACGCTCATTTGGTGATCGCTGTGATTTATATTAGGAAAGCTTTGTAATTCGCTTGGAATGTACTCAGGAAGGATATGTGGCCAATATTGCGCACCAATAGCGACCATACAAGAGAGCATTGATTCTGAAAACTGATCGCTAAATTCTTCTTCAATAGCGCTTACTTGCTTTAGTTTTACGCGTAACGATTCATCTTGACCATCAAACACATTAAAAAATAAGTGCAAACCGTGTAAGTTTGCTTCAGCACAAATCCCTGATTGCGCTTGCGCCATTGTTATTCCTTAGTTTTATAGATAAAAACACAGCGAATAACAAATTAATTATGATTCGAAAAAGTTCACCGTGTGAGGTTTTATTTTTATTATAACCTGCTCATTTTTTGCAAATGATTGGTCATATTGTGCAGCAACTTCAACTTCTTGCTCAGCAATAACGACAGTGTAAACATACGCTGAACCAATAAAGCGACTACTTAATATTGTAGCTCGTTCACAGTGTCTGTCACATAGATTATCACTTACCAATTCAATCTGGTGAGGACGAACATATATTTTCCCTACACTCGCTCTATGCTCATGTCCAATATATGATTTAACTAAGCCAAACGGTGTATTATATTCAGTTGTCGTTAATACTTCTGCCTCTAAGTATATGCCTTGACCCAGAAACTCTGCAACCTCCTTTGAGCTTGGGGCTGCAAAAAGCTGTTCTGGCGTGCCTTGTTGCGCAATTTTACCGCGATGCATAATGGCAAGTGTATCGGAAAAGGCAAATGCCTCTTCTTTTGAGTGCGTAACAAATACAGCAGAGACTTGTGTTGCCTTAATAATTCGACGTATATCGGCGATTAGCTCAAAGCGTACTTGTGTATCAATGTTTGAAAAAGGCTCATCAAGCAATAACAAACTAGGTTTATAAGCTAATGCGCGAGCAATCGCTACGCGTTGCTGCTGACCACCCGATAACTGATGAGGAAATCTATCGGCACAGCCAATTAAATGAACAAGCTTAAGCATTTCATCAACACGATGCTGCTTTTGGGCTTTACTCATTTTACTAAGCCCAAATGCGATATTATTTGCCACCGTCAAATGCGGAAACAATGCATAATCTTGAAACATCATGCCAATGTTGCGATGCTCAGGTGAGACAAATGATTGCTCATTACTCACTAATTTACCGTCTATAAAAATAGACCCTTGCTTGGCTTCAATTAATCCTGCAATGGCTTTTAATGTGGTTGTTTTACCGCAACCACTTGCACCGAGCAGACAAACAATTTCATCTTTGCCCACTGTTAAATCTAAATCATGAATAACCTTTGTACCGTTATAGTGATAGCTCACGCCTTGTAAAATTAAACTACTCATTTAACTACGTTGCTCCATAGAACGATTAATAAAATACAAAGGAATAAACCCGACAATAACAATAAATAATGCCGAAATTGAAGCAAGCTCTAACTGCTCGTCACTCACATACTGAAATACATGAGTTGCTAAGCTTTCAAAATTAAACGGTCTGAGCAATAACGCCGCAGGTAGCTCTTTCATGCACTCAATAAACACCAGTAATGCCGCCGTAAGTAGTCCACGGCGTAATAAAGGTAGATGTATTAAACGCAATGTTTGCCCTTGGCTTTTACCCATTGATTGACTTGCCATATCGAGTGATGGACTAATGCGTAAAAAACTCGATTCTATCGCTCCGTGTGCGATGGCATAAAACCTAACAATGTAAGCAATAATAATAGTAAGAATACTGCCTGTAAGCAGTAAACCTATATCTAAATTATATGGTTCGAGCGCTTCATTGATGGTGTTTTCTAATAATGTAAGTGGTAATAAAACAGCAATAGCGAGCACTGTACCAGGCAATGCATAGCCCGTACTGGCTAAACGCCCAGGAATAAGCGGATACGTTTGCTTTGCAACACGCTGATAAAAAACCACAAAAATACTCAACGTAATGGTTATTACACTCACTATCCCTGCTACTTTTAAACTTTGCCAAGCATAGCTAAAAAACTCAATGTTCCACGCTTTATCAAAGTAGGTAATTGCATAGTTTACGAGTACTGCAATGGGAATTAAAAAAGCGATAAGTAAAATAAAGCCACAAAATGCAGTTGCTAGCCAAGCCGACTTTCCTTTTAATACATAGAGAGATTCGCTATTTACACTTGATTGGCGCTCAAATACCGCTTGGTTACGGCGGCTAAAGCGTTCTGCCATTAATGCCAAAAATAAAAGTAAGAGCATTACACCCGATATTTTAGCGGCCGCTGTAAGCGAATAATAACCAAACCATGTGTCATATACGGCGGTCGTTAATGTGCTCACGGCAAAATAGCTGACGGTTGCAAAGTCAGCCATAGTTTCCATACTTATGAGTGCAAGAGCCGCAACAATTGCGCCGCGAGAGAGCACTAAACTTACTTTAAAAAAACTTTGTTTAGGAGATAGCCCCATTAATTGACTAGCTTGTACTAATTTGAATGACTGTTCGCGAAGGGCTGTTTTAAAAATTAAAAATAAATACGGGTAAAGTACCAAGGCAATCATAACGATAGCGCCAGGTAGTGTACGTATATCAAAAAACCAATAGTCACTAGGTGATTGCCAGCCAAACCAGTCTCTAAGTGCTATTTGCACAGGGCCCGCATAGTCTAATAAATCAGTGTATACATAGGCAATAATATAGGTAGGCATAGCAAGGGGCAGCATAAGTGCCCATTCAAACTGCTTTTTACCAGGAAAACTACAGTAAGCAGTAAGCCAACCGAGTGGCAGCGCAATAGCACAGCTAAGCACACAAACGCCTAAAACCAGCAACACAGTATTAGTAATGTAATCCCAAAGCACTGTATCCCAAAGATGAGAAAACACCTCAGAGTTACCTTGCAGAGATTCAAAAAGAAGAAAAAACAACGGGGCCGACAGAATCAAACCCGTCGACCACGCAAAGAGCTGCCATTTAGACAGCTTAAATTTATAAGTCATTAAAGATCGAACTTCACCTCATCAATCAGCTTAAGCGCTAACGGACGATATTTACTGATCTCATCGAGTGGCAAGCTGTCTTCCTTAAAGCTCCCCCAAGACGCAACCAAACTGGATAATTGCACACCTGGCTTAACTGGATACTCCATATTTAGTGAGGCATACATGTTTTGTGCTTTATTGTCGGTCATATACTCTATGAGTTTCAAGGCATTTTCAGGATTTTTAGCGAACTTAGTAATAACCGCACCCGATACATTTATGTGCGAGCCACGATTAATTTGGTTCGGGAAATTAATATTTACCGCTTCCGCCCAACCTTTTTGTTCTTTATCTTGCAACATTTTTCCAAGGTAATAACTATTACCTAACGCTAAATTGCACAAACCTTCTTTAACAGCTTTAACTTGAGCACGGTCGTTACCTTGGGGTTTGCGCGCTAAATTAGCTTTAACGCCTTCAAGCCATGTTTTAGTATCAGCCTTACCATGGTGAGCTATCATTGATGCAACAAGCCCCAAATTATAAGGATGCTTACCCGAACGAGTGCAAATTTGACCTTTATATTTAGGATCAGCCAACTCTTCATAAGTTAGGTTTGGTAACGCACCTACTCGCTCTTTTGATGAATAAACATTACGCACACGCTTTGTTAGCGCAACCCACTGGCCTTCGCCATCACGAAATGCTGCAGGCACATTATTATTTACGCTGTCACTTTTAATAGTTTGCGTTAACTTTAAATCTTCTAATTGAATAAGTGCACTAAAGTTAGAAGTTAGTACTAAGTCGGCTTTGCTATGTTTTCCCTCGCGCTTAACACGTTCAATTAATCCTTTTTTAGCAAAAACAACATTCGTTTGGATGCCGGTTTGTTTTGTAAAATCATCCAAAATTGGCTGTATTAAAAATGGTTGGCGAAAAGAGTAAATATTAACGACGTCGTTTGCAAAGGCTGGCGCCGATACTATTAATCCTAAAGTGATAGCGAGTGTCTTCATTATTCCACCTAAATAACAATTATTATCAAATAATTCTACCGTGAACAGTTAAAAAGTGCACACCTTAAATAGCCGTAAGTAGGTAAAAGGTGTCTAAAACAGAAATGTCATGTAAGACATCTCTCACGGATGTGACAGCTAATGAGTAAAAAGCAACATATAAAACAAGCATTAATTAAATAACCAATTGAAAATAAAGAATTAATAAACTTTAGCTATTGCATAAATACTAATTAAATATAGTTTCAGCCCTATTTAAGTTGCTCCATTCACCTATAATTTACTCATCAACCAAGCAGTGATGCTTATCGATTAAATACAAGCAAATTATTTATTCGACCAACCAATGATTAGGTTACCAAGGAAATACGGATTTTAGGACAGGCTCAGGATGAGTAACACAATGGAATGTTGTAAAAATGGATAGCATCAGGAAGGTGCGAAAGGGATAACAACAAGGGTTTAAGTTGTTCGACAGGATGTTTAAGGAATAGATGGACAGGCCTTTTAGGCAACACAATGGATTGATTAATACACGGATGCACTAGGAAGTGCAATGGAAGGATTTGGTAATAGTATTTACCTTACAGGATGTTCAGGAATTAAAGGAGACAGGCCCGGATAGCCTAGATTACATAGAACTAAAAAGTAATATTGTAATAACATGGATTAGTAAAAATTGGAGTTGATTAAGTTCAATTGCAGGATGCAGAAAATTAGAAGATTCCGCAAGCGCGCCTAGAGATAGAGCGCGCTTTTCTTTGCATAGGTCATTAAGTCAAACATATTAATAATAGAGGAAATAGCAATCTCATCAGCTTCAGAGCACAACTTATATGAAGGAACATAAATAGTTTATGGATATAAATTTTAAATCGAGTAAAAACGTCTCCACACTTAATAGCCCAGTAAATAGCACAGCAGAGTATATTTGTATTTTTACGGCACCTACCCCAAAAGAAAATCCTTATTCTGCTTTGTTTAATCCAGAAGGATTCGATTTTTCTAACATGTCTATGAGTGAGTTTAAAACGATACTCAACGTTATTATTCAATTAGAAAGTGATATCAGAACAACCCAAAGAGGTGAAACCGCCCGTGATGACGAATTTAGTTATCAATTAAATAAGCTAGCAAATGCAATAGGCCGCACAAATTTTAATGGTAAAGTTAATATTAATAAGTATTTTTTAAAAAGAGTAGAAGAAGCAAAAAAAATGGAAAGCAGTGACTTCCATTCATTTAGTCAAGTGCATACAAGTATGAATCAACTATATGAAACAGTTGTAAAGTTAACATCTGAAGAAAATTTTACAGCACTTCAAAATAAAGCGATAGCTTACTTAGAATACACGAGCAAACAATCGGCTTAAGTTAGCTCTGATCAGACTCAGGCCTGCCTTTATTACGTTTACCTAATAAATACGCATCGCGAAACTTTATAAAATGTTGCTCAAGCTTTGTTGATGCATCCATTTCGCCAGCAAGGGCTAACACCATAATAGCCACTTCAGCAGTGCCTAGTTGATGCGCATGAGGGGCTACACGTAATCGGTAATCAGATAGTTTATCAGCAGTAACAGAAAGCACTGGTAGGTTATCTAAATAGGGACTTTTACGAATCATTTTCTTTGCTTCTCGCCACGTACCATCTAAAAATATAAATAGCGGCTTTTTACCTAATTCAATACTCACTTCGGTAATAGCTCTGCCCTCTTCTACATCTTCAGCGGGAAACACGACCATTGGCTGATACTGCGAATCATTTATTAAAGCTAAAAGCGCTGGGTTAGGATCTGTTCTGTCCCATCTAAAAGCGTGGTTATCTGGCACTATTTCAGCAATTAAACGTCCGGTATTAGAAGGTTTAAAGCTTTCATTATGGTACATCAATAAACAGACCGCAGCCGTACAATCAGCCTGTTCAACACCTTTACAAATACAGTAGTGCTTAGCTATTAAGCATTGCTCACAGCGATCTAATTTACCGCCTCGAGCATTAAACTCTCGACGGGATTCACTTATTTGTTGAGCGCGTAATGCTAAAACTGAGTTTTTCACTGTATTTACCTTCAATTAATTAAGCGCGCATTGTAACGACTTCTTGTTATTTAATCTTATATTTATAGCCATACCAACCTGCATAAATCTTTGATCAATTTAACGAATTAAATTGCACTATAACTTCGTTAAATTTTTTTATTTAGAACAACTAGATATAAAAAATTTTGCCTAGTTCTAGCGTAATTTTCTTAACGTTAAATAGACCCCATATATAAGCAGATTGGTATCATTGAATTAATTTAACATCTCTCAAATTTAAAATCAGACATAAAAAAACCCAACCTAAGTTGGGTTTTTCAAACAAATGCTAAAGAGTTAAATTACTTCTTTTTAACTGCTTTTTTGTTTGGTAGATCAGTGATCGAACCTTCAAAAATTTCAGCTGCAAGGCCGATTGATTCGTTCAATGTTGGGTGAGCATGAATTGTAAGCGCTAAGTCTTCACCATCTGCACCCATTTCAATACCTAAACCGATTTCGCCAAGCATTTCGCCCGCGTTAATACCGATCATAGCACCACCGATTATACGGCCACTTTCTTTATCAAAGATAAGTTTAGTAGAACCTTCAGTACGAGCAGATGCAATTGCACGACCAGATGCTGCCCACGGGAATACCGCAGTTTCAACTTTTAAGCCTTGCTCTTTTGCTTCTTTCTCAGTAACACCTACCCAAGCGATTTCTGGGTCAGTATACGCTATTGAAGGAATACATTTAGGGTCGAAGAAATGCTTCTGACCAGAAATAACTTCTGCAGCAACATGACCTTCATGAACAGCTTTATGCGCAAGCATAGGCTGGCCAACTAAGTCACCAATTGCAAAAATATGGCTTACATTAGTACGTAATTGCTTATCAACATTAATAAAGCCACGCTCATCAACGTTTACGCCCGCTTTTTCAGCATCAAGTAAGTTACCGTTTGGAGTACGGCCAACTGCAACAAGTACTTTGTCGTAACGTACTGGTTCTGCTGGTGCGTTTTTACCTTCAAACGTTACGTATAAGCCGTCTTCTTTAGCTTCAACACCAACAACTTTAGTTGAAAGCATTACGTTGAATTTTTTGCTTACGTATTTTTGGTAAATTTTGATAATGTCTTTATCAGCTGCTGGTACTAATTGATCAGCAAATTCTACAACATCAATTGCAGAACCTAGCGCACGGTATACCGTACCCATTTCAAGACCGATAATACCACCACCAAGTACAAGTAGTTTTTCTGGTACATCTTTAAGCTCTAGCGCGCCAGTTGAATCAATTACACGGTCATCTTGTGGGATGAAAGGTAAGTTAACTGGTTTAGAACCTGCTGCAATAATCGCGTTATCAAACGTGATAGTTGTAGAGTCTTTCTCGCCTTCAACTACTAAAGTATTGCTGCCAGTGAATTTGCCGTAACCAGATACAACTTTCACTTTACGCATTTTAGCCATGCCCTCTAGTCCACCAGTTAACTGGCCAACTACAGAATCTTTCCAAGTACGAACTTGATCAAGATCGATCTTTGGTGCGCCAAAAGTAACACCATGAGATGACATTTCAGCTGCATCATCAATCACTTTAGCTACGTGTAAAAGTGCTTTTGAAGGAATACAACCAACATTAAGACATACGCCGCCTAATGTTTCACGAGATTCTACCAATGTAACTTCTAAGCCCAAGTCAGCAGCGCGGAATGCCGCAGAGTAACCACCAGGACCACCGCCTAGTACAACAACTTGAGTTTTTAATTCGTTGCTCATGCTATTACCTTAATTGTTTGAACGGGACACTGCCCTAAAGTTTAACTGCCATGTTTCTGCAAGGCAGAAAGTGAGAGCAGATCACAAATTTGTGCAAAGATTGTATCATTGCAAATGGTAAAAATCCCAGCTAAAAACAACTGGCTGGGATTTGATTCTATTCATTGTCCAGCGATTACATCACCAATTGGCGAATATCGCTCATGTAACTTGCAAGAGTCACAGTAAAGCGTGCAGCTAAGGCTCCGTCAATAACCCTATGGTCGTACGACATAGACAGCGGAACCATTAGTTTTGGTTCAAACTCTTTGCCATTCCATTTAGGTTTCATTTCAGATTTAGACACACCTAAAATAGCCACTTCTGGTGCATTAACAATCGGCGTAAATGCCGTACCGCCAATACCGCCAAGGCTAGAAATAGTAAAACAACCACCTTGCATATCAGACGATGTAAGCTTCCCGTCACGTGCTTTAACAGATACTTCCATTAATTCGCGTGATAGTTCAATAATGCCTTTTTTATCAACATCTTTAAACACTGGTACAACTAAACCGTTTGGCGTATCAACTGCAACACCAATGTTAATGTACTTTTTAAGAATTAAGCTTTCGCCGTCCTCAGAAAGCGATGAGTTGAATTTTGGAAATTCAGCAAGTGCTTTTGCAGCTGCTTTCATTACAAACACAAGCGGCGTAATTTTAACACCCAGCTTTTTCTTCTCGCTAAGCACATTTTGCTCTTTACGGAATACTTCAAGGCTTGTGATATCTGCTTCGTCAAACTGTGTAACATGTGGGATTTGCACCCAGTTACGGTGTAAATTTTTGCCTGATAGCTTTTGAATACGAGACAGCTTTTGCTCTTCAATTTCGCCAAACTTAGCAAAATCAACTTTAGGCCATGGAATAAGACCAAGCTCGTTACCACCAGCGCTACTACCTGCTGACAATTGACCAGACTCAACTTGCTTAACTAAGTTTTTAACGTAGTTTTGCACGTCTTCTTTAACTATACGAGCTTTGCGACCAGTGCCTTTAACATTAGCTAGGTTAATACCAAACTCACGCGCTAAACGGCGAACAACAGGTGATGCATGAGCATACGCGCTGTTTTCTGTGAAGCTTTCATTACTTGCTTTTGCAGGTGCTGCTTGAGCCGGTGCCGACTCAGTTTTAGCCGCAGCTGCAGGTGCTGATTTTTCAGCGGGTGCAGGTGCTGCTACTGGCGCGCTGCCTGCAACTTCAAATACAAAAATTAATGAGCCAGTCGATACTTTATCGCCAGCGGCTACTTTAATTTCTTTAACTGTACCTGCAAATGGAGCTGGTACTTCCATTGCAGCTTTGTCGCCTTCAACGTTTAAGATTGATTGATCTTCTTCAACCGTATCGCCAACTGCAACCATAATTTCAGTTACTTCAACTTCATCGCCACCAATATCAGGTACATTCACTTCTTTAGTACTTGGTGCTGCGTTTGCTGTTGAGCTAGCTGCTGGCGCTTCTACAGGAGCCGACTCTTTAGCCGGTGCTGCAGATTCACTTCCTGCTACTTCAAAAACAAACACTAATGAGCCTGTTTTAACTGTATCGCCAGCGGCGACTTTAATTTCTTTAACTATACCGGCAAATGGAGCTGGAACTTCCATTGCTGCCTTGTCGCCTTCAACGTTTAAGATAGATTGCTCTTCTTCAACGGTGTCGCCAACAGCAACCATGATTTCAGTTACTTCAACTTCGTCATCGCCAATATCTGGTACGGTTACTTCTTTAGTTGAAGAACCTGTAGAAGCAGCAGGTGCTGCCTCTTCAGATTTAGCTGGAGCAGCGGCTGATGCATTAGTCGAGCCAGTGCTTTCACTCTCGCCTTCAAACAAAAACACTAAAGAGCCCGTTGTAACGGTGTCGCCAACGTTTACTTTAATCTCTTTCACTGTACCCGCTTGCGAAGCAGGTATTTCCATTGATGCTTTGTCGCCTTCAACATTTAATAGTGATTGGTCCACATCTACTTTGTCGCCAACGCTTACTAATATTTCGGTTACTTCTACTTCGTCGTCACCAATATCAGGTACTTTAATTTCAATACTCATTGCAAACCTCTTATGCGTACAGTGGGTTAAGTTTGTTAGTGTCGATGTTGAACTTTTTAAGTGCTTCAACAACTACTGACTTCTCAACTTCACCGCGTTTAGCAAGTTCAGATAACGTAGCAACAACAACGTAGCTTGCGTTCACTTCAAAGTGACGACGTAGGTTTTCACGGCTATCAGAACGACCGTAACCATCTGTACCTAACACTTTGTAGTTGCTGCTTGGAATAAATGAACGCGCTTGTTCTGCGTAGTTTTTCATGTAATCCGTTGCTGCAACAGTCACAGAGTCGTTTAATACGCTTGTGATATATGCTGTTTTTTGCTCGCTTTCAGGGTTAAGCATGTTGAAACGTTCAACATCTTGACCTTCACGCGTTAATTCGTTGAAAGACGTTACAGAGAACACGTCAGACGCAATGCCATACTCTTCGCTTAGAATCGTAGCGGCTTTACGTACTTCAGTCATAATAGTACCTGAACTTAATAGCTGTACGTTGGCTTTTTTACCTGCGTAACTTTCAAGCTTATAAATACCTTTACGAATACCTTCTTCAGCGCCTTCTGGCATAGCTGGCTGATGGTAGTTTTCGTTCATAAGCGTTAGGTAGTAGTAAATATTTTCTTGATCATCACCGTACATACGACGAATACCGTCTTGTACAATAACTGCAACTTCAAACGCGTAAGTTGGGTCATAAGAAATACAGTTAGGAACCGTATTAGCAAGAATATGACTGTGACCATCTTCGTGTTGCAAGCCTTCACCATTTAGCGTTGTACGACCCGCTGTAGCACCTAATAAGAAACCACGTGCTTGTTGATCGCCCGCCATCCATGCCATGTCACCAACGCGTTGGAAACCAAACATAGAGTAGTAAATGTAGAATGGGATCATTGGCAAATCGTTAGTGCTGTATGAAGTTGCAGCAGCAACCCATGACGACATAGCACCTAACTCATTGATACCTTCTTGCAGTACTTGACCTGAAGTCGCTTCTTTATAGTAAGAAACAATATCGCGATCCTGCGGCGTATAGTTTTGGCCATGTGGGTTGTAAATACCAATTTGACGGAATAAACCTTCCATACCAAATGTACGCGCTTCATCGGCAATAATTGGTACGATGTTTTTACCAATACCCTTATCTTTTAATAAGATATTAAGTGCACGAACAAAGCCCATAGTGGTAGAGATATCACGTTTTTGCTCTTCAAGTAGCGGCTTGAATGCGTCTACTTCTGGCAATGCTAGTTTTTCACTAAAACGTGGAATACGCTTAGGTGTGTAACCTTTAAGCTCATCACGACGCGCATGTAGGTACTTGTACTCAGGTGAACCTTCTTCAAGCTCTAGGTATGGTAATTCTTTTAATTGATCTTCAGATACTAAGTCATCAAGGCCAAGGCGTGAACGTAAATGTGCAACATGCGACATGTCCATTTTTTTCACTTGGTGCGCAATGTTTTTACCTTCAGCTGCTTCACCCATACCGTAACCTTTTACAGTTTTAGCAAGAATTACAGTTGGACGACCTTTTGTTTCTTCTGCTTTTTTAAATGCAGCAAATAGTTTTGACGATTCATGACCACCACGCTTAAGCGCGAAAATTTCGTCATCTGTCATGTCCGCAACAAGTGCAGCTGTTTCTGGGTAACGACCAAAGAAGTTTTCACGTACGTACGCGCCATCTTTCGCTTTATATGTTTGGTAATCACCATCCACAGTTTCGTTCATTAACTGTAGTAATTTACCCGTTGTGTCTTTAGCTAGAAGAATATCCCAACCGCTGCCCCACACTAGTTTAATTACGTTCCAGCCAGCGCCTTTAAACAAGCCCTCTAGCTCTTGAATAATTTTACCGTTACCCATAACTGGGCCGTCTAAGCGCTGTAAGTTACAGTTAACTAAGTAACAAAGGTTATCTAGTTTTTCACGTGCAGCAAAAGAAATAGCACCGCGTGACTCTGGCTCATCCATTTCACCGTCACCTAAAAACGCGTATACACGCTGATTTTTAGTGTCTTTTAAGCCACGACCATCTAAGTATTTTAAGAAGCGTGCTTGGTAAATTGATGAAATAGGACCTAAGCCCATTGATACCGTAGGGAACTGCCAAAACTCAGGCATTAACTTAGGATGAGGGTACGATGGTAAACCTTCGCCATCAACTTCTTGACGGAAGTTATCTAGTTGTGCCGCCGATAAACGCCCTTCAACAAATGCACGTGCGTAAATACCTGGAGAAATATGACCTTGGTAATAAACTAAGTCACCACCGTCTACATCATTTGGTGCTTTAAAGAAGTGGTTAAAACACACTTCATAAAATGCAGCAGATGATTGGTAAGACGCCATATGGCCGCCTAAGTCGAGATCTTTTTTAGATGCACGTAGAACGATCATAATCGCGTTCCAACGGATAATTGAACGAATACGACGCTCAAGATTCACATCACCCGGGTAAGCAGGTTCTTGATCTACAGGAATAGTATTAACGTAGTTCGTGGTAATACCCGTTGGCATATCAACGCCGTCTAAACGGGCTTGCTCTAATACTTGCTCAAGTAAAAACTGAGCTCGTTCAACACCTTCTTCGCGCACAACTGATTCAAGAGCTTGTAACCACTCTTGTGTTTCTAGCGCGTCTACGTCAATTTTATTGACTTCAGACATATGGAGGTTTCCTTATGTTTAAAATACGAATATTGTTAATTTAATATCACAGCTACTTAATGTGTGTTCAAAGTAATTATGTACTAACTTAATTTTGTTTAGTGCGTCTTAAACTACGTTCAATTCGCGAATGTTCTTTGCCTGCTTCAAGCAATGCTTCTTCTATAAATGCTAAGTGCGCATTACTTGCTAAACGGGCTTGTTCTGGATTACCGTCAATTACGGCATCCATTAATAAACGCCTGTGTTGGGCTAATTGACTGCTAATATCTGACTTTTTTAATAGAACAGTTAAATTTTGCAGTACATTTTGCTCAAGCAGCGCTTTCATACCTCTAACTAAATGCAATAACACGACATTATGCGAAGCTTCAGCCACACTAAAGTGAAATGCATTAATTGCTTTTGCTTTTTGCTGTAAATCATCATTAACTAAGGCAATTTCATCAAAGCTTTGCTTTACTTTGCTAAAATCGTTGCTGGTCCCGCGCAGTGCTGCGTAATAAGCAGCAATCCCTTCTAATGCATGACGAAATTCAAGTAAATCAAACTGCGACTCAGGGTGTTTACTAATCAAATCAAAAAGTGGATCAGTAAGCCCTTCTTCGAGCTGATTTTTTACAAACGTGCCGCCACCTTGGCGACGCGTAACTAAACCTTTCGCTTCTAACTTTTGAATTGCCTCTCGTAGTGACGGGCGAGACACTTCAAATTGCTTTGCTAGTTCACGCTCTGGTGGCAACTTTTCACCTGGTGCTAACGAGCCTTCAAGAATCATGTTCTCAAGTTGCTGTAAAATAACATCAGATAATTTTGCTGCTTTAATCTTTAAAGACATGAATCAACGTCCGCGTTGTATAAATACCAATAGCCCACAAAACGGGGCTTTAAGTCGTATGATTTACCCAAAAGGTAAATTGGTCATACCAAAAATTTTCAATACGGTATCAAAAAGCCTAATAGCTGTCAATTTACAGTGTATTTATACGTTGGCAGTAGCGTAACGCATTTTGAACGAAGATTAAACAATGCGCAATTTACAAAAATTGTTATAACGTTAATAGGATGAAAACAATTGGTCTGACCAGATGGAATTAGAATATTAGCTCTATTTTATTGTGTTTAAAAATTGCAGGAAGAGATTAAAGCACCTTACATTGCATAAGGTGCTTTATTAAAAAGGTATTAACTTAAGACAGCCCACCAAATAATGTAAGTAGTGCTATAAGTACTAAGTAAAATAATACATTGCGCTTAACAAGCTTAATCATACAAGTGGCTTCGTAGGTACAGCCGTAATAACGCTTTTCAACTTGCTCTGCAGCCAGTGCAGTACATGTTACGACTTCTCGGTTTGGAGATTTAAAGTTAAGTACGTAACGTAGCCAACAGCTCGTGCCTTTATTAAAGTTACCTATTACTAAATAACCAAAGCTGGTAATACGTGCAGGTAACCAGTCGAGCCAAAACAATAGTTTATGTATAAGCTTAAAACGCTTAGCAAATATTACCTTATGATCTTCTCGTACTAAATCAGCTAAAGTACGTACTAATGCATATAAAACCGCACCTGGCGCGCCTAAAACAACAAACCAAAAAATAACCGCACAATAAAATCTAAAGTTTACCCATGCCAATGTTTGCCCAAAGGTTTCACCACCATCTTGATCATCAGTACGCTTTTGACCTATTTGCAACGCATATAAAGATGCTGCAGTACCATCGTCGCGCGTTAATGCATTTAAATACGATTTGTATAAAGCACGCTGCTTAGCACAACCAAAGCACACTAAAAGTACCGCGATGTTAATACCCAACTGCCACAATACAAAATCTGACAAACAATAAACTAGCGCTATAGCTATAACAGGGAGTGCAAGCCAAACTAAAAATCCCAGTGTTGAGCTAAATAAGCCCTTATCACCAAGTAATTTATTAGAGCGATTTAAATAACCATTTGCGTAATAACTTATTTGCCAATAATTAGACCGAGCACCTAGACGCTCAAGTATTAGTGCAATTATTATAGAAACCAAAATCATTGTAGTTACTCTCTTAGCTTGATTGCTCAAGCATATTTAAAAACAATTGCCAATTAAAGCTACTACCTGGGTCGGTTTTTCGCCCTGGAGCAATATCGCAGTGCCCCACAATACGTGAAGGCGTTATTTTTGGATAGCGTTGCATTATTGATTTGCTCAAAACAGCTAACGCATTATATTGCATTAAAGTATAAGGAGTGGTGTCAGTTCCTTCAAGCTCAATACCAATGCTAAAATTGTTACACGCCGCATGCCCTTCAAATTCAGATAAGCCAGCGTGCCATGCGCGCTTATTAAATGGCACGTATTGTAAAACATTCCCGGTGCGCTTAATAAAGCAATGGGCAGATACACGTAAATTCTTTAAGTCACTAAAACTCGGATGAGCATTACAGTTAATGCTACCCATAAATAACTCATCAACGAAAGGTGTACCAAACTGCCCTGCTGGCAATGATATATTGTGAATCACCAATAAAGAAATATCAGCCTCATCAGGGCGCTCATCAAAATGCGAACAAGGCCGCTGCACTACCGTACTTAAAACACCACTTAAATCTATTTTCATGATACGTTTGCTATATAAATATCAAGATATACATATCGCTGATGCTAAAGGATTTATTAAAACAATGATAGTAACAAGCGAGGTGTAAAACCTCACCTACAACATACACCAAACCGTAGGTACGAATTTACGTCTGCTCATGTAACGTAGCTTGGGTGTTTAAAAAGCGAGGTGTAAAACCTCACCTACAACATACATCAAACCGTAGGTGCGAATTTACGTCCGCTCATGTAACGTAGCTTGGGTGTTTAAAAAGCGAGGTGTAAAACCTCACCTACAACATACAGCAAACCGTAGGTACGAATTTACGTCCGCTCATGTAACGTAGCTTCTGAAATTAAAAGCGAGGTGTAAAACCTCACCTACGACATACATCAAACCGTAAGTGCAAATTCACTTCGCGCGCTTATCTTTATATCGGAACAAAGCCAATCGCTTCTCTTTCATCTACAAACATAGTAAAATTTTCTTAATTTATTAACGCTTATGAGCTTTGCTATGTCTATTTCGCACACCTTAATTAGTCAACTTGTTACTCTTGCACTCGACGAAGATTTAAATTACCAAACCGCGCAAGATGGCGATATTACCGCACAACTGATCCCACTAAACGAGCAAGCAAATGCCAAAGTAATAACGCGCGAAGACTGCGTTTTTTGCGGAAAAGACATCATCCTTGAAGTATTTAAACAAGTAGACCCGACTGTAAAAGTAGCCGTACTCGTAAATGATGGCGACGTAATTAAAGCAAACAGCACATTATTTACAGCCACTGGTTCAGCACGTTCAATATTAACTGCCGAGCGTACTGCACTTAACTTTGTGCAAACCTTATCAGGTACAGCGACTACTACAGCGCATTATGTAAAAGAGTTAAGCGGTACCACTACACAACTACTCGACACTCGCAAAACAATACCAGGGCTTCGCGCATTACAAAAATACGCAGTAAAATGTGGCGGTGGTGCAAATCATCGTATTGGCTTATTTGATGCGTTCTTAATTAAAGAAAACCATATAGCAGCCTGTGGCACAATTGATAAAGCAGTGGCTCAAGCAAAACTGAACCATCCTAATAAGTCAGTTGAAGTCGAAGTTGAATCACTTCATGAGCTAAATCAAGCTATTCACGCTGGCGCTGATATTATAATGCTTGATAACTTTAGCATTGAGCAAATTAAGCAGGCAGTTACATTAACGCATAAACGCGCCAAACTTGAGGTCTCTGGTAATATGACGCTAGAAACACTCAAAGCCTATTCTCAAGCGGGTGTTGACTTTATATCAAGTGGTGCGCTTACAAAAAATTTACAATCAATCGATTTATCAATGCGTTTTGAATAAAAAACACGCTAAAAAAGGTTTAAGCATAGCTAATTCATTGACATTTTAAATAATTGAGCATTTAATAGTAAAAAAGGACTACTCTTTAATATTTTGTTAAATAAAGTACCTTTAACATTAAATACGTATGCTAAATAACAATAAACAGTGCTAGACTCGCACTGTTGTATCAACTTATTTTATAAGTTCAGCCAAAATAGTTACTTGGCAATTTAGTTTAAAAACTAAATACACTAAATTATTTTATCAAGTGTCTAGTATTCATTGCTAACGTATAATTTGATTGATACAACGTAGTAACACACAATGAATTTATAGCTTTTGTGGTCAACACTCAAAAGTTAACGTGAAATAAAGTTTTTTTAAGTAAAACTGTAAACTAAATCAGCTAAATTAAGTTAGGCAATTTTGCCGCTTTTATGATTTAACCTACAAAAATCTATCCTTTAGGAGAGGAAACATGAAAACAATGACTCAAAAACAACAGGGTTTCACCCTAATTGAATTAATGATTGTAGTAGCAATCATCGGTATTCTTGCTGCAATTGCAATACCGCAATACCAAAACTACATTGCTCGCTCTCAGTTTTCAGAAGCGCATTCATTGCTAAGTGGCTCTAGAGTTGCGGTCCAAGAGCGTGTTTCACAAGGCGCTGCTTTTACTGGGGCTAGCCTTGGTTTAAAAACGGCTGGGACTTACGGTGCAATTGGTGCCCCTGCTGATTATGCTGCAAACGCAGCAACATACGCATTAACGTACACATTTTCAGGCGCAAATACAAATTTAAATACTAAAACCGTTACCTATACATATACTGCTGCAACTAGCGCATGGGCTTGTAGTACAACGGTCGCCGCAGAATTTGCAACTAACTGTACTGTGGCTGCAGGTGGTTAAATAATTGGTATTTAAAGTATCTATATTTGGGTAGCTTTAGCTACCCTTTTTATTTAATAGAGATTGGGCTATGGTCAAAAAAATAGAAAAAAAAGGCTTAGATACTTTCCAATGGATTGGTGTTAGTGCTCGAGGTAAAAAACTAGAAGGTGAGTTGAGTGGAGAAAGTATAGCGCTAGTTAAAGCACAACTTCGCAAGCAGGGAGTTACTCCCTCAAAAGTTAAGCGTAAACCAAAACCTTTATTTGGTGTACATACTCAAAAAATAACACCTAAAGATATCGCCTTGGTTACTCGCCAAATTGCCACTATGTTAATGGCTGGCGTACCCTTAATTCAATCTATTGAAATGATAGCTTCTGGCTCAACTAATAAAAGCATTACTAAGCTTATCTCAGCTGTAGGCGATGATGTAAAAGCAGGTCAACCCCTATCCTCAGCACTTAGAAAATATCCACGTTATTTTGATGACTTATATTGTGATTTAGTTGAATCTGGCGAGCAGTCAGGAGCACTTGATAAAATATTTGATCGCATAGCTATTTATAAAGAAAAATCAGAAGCGCTTAAATCAAAAATTAAAAAAGCAATGTTTTACCCTATTGCTGTCTTAGTCATTGCCCTTATAGTGACCTCAATTTTGCTTATTTTCGTAGTGCCACAATTTCAGGACATTTTTGCAGGGTTTGGGGCTGAACTCCCTGCATTTACGTTATTTGTAATTGGTATTTCAGATTTTATGCAAGAATCTTGGTGGATGGTTCTGATTGCGATAGTGGTTTTTGGCTGGACTTTTAAAGAGGCTAAATTAAGAAGCCTAAAGCTCAGGGATGCAACCGACAGAGCCATACTTAAGCTCCCTGTTATTGGCATGATTTTAAACAAAGCGGCTGTGGCACGTTACGCGCGAACACTTTCGACCACATTTGCTGCCGGTGTTCCATTAGTTGATGCACTTGATTCAGCAGCAGGTGCTTCGGGCAATGCAGTGTACCGTTATGCTATTTTAGATATTAAAGCAGAGGTTAGCTCAGGTAACCAAATGAACTGGGCAATGAGAAACTCAAAAATCTTCCCTGACATGGTAATCCAAATGGTTGCTATCGGTGAAGAATCTGGCTCGCTCGATGGTATGTTAGCTAAGGTCGCGACTATTTATGAGCAAGAAGTAGACGATGCTGTAGATGGCTTATCGAGCTTACTAGAGCCATTAATTATGGCTGTATTAGGTGTACTTGTTGGTGGTTTAATTGTTGCTATGTACCTCCCTATTTTCCAACTCGGTTCTGTTATTTAATTATTTGGTTTTTATATGCAAAGTATTGTAGAAGTAATGCAAAATGAGCTGTGGTTTTATCTAACCACCGTTGGCTTGGTTAGTTTATGTGTGGGCAGTTTTTTAAATGTAGTGATTTATCGCCTACCACTTATGATGCAAAAAGAATGGCAAAGTGAGTGTAGAATACTGTTAGAAGACGAGCTTAAAAATAGTAAAGCAATAAATAACGAGCAATTTAATTTAGTAAAGCCAAACTCAACCTGCCCAAAGTGCAAAACGGCTATTAAACCTTGGCAAAATATTCCTGTTATTAGCTGGTTATTTTTAAAAGGAAAATGTGCAAGTTGTAATAACCCTATATCAATACGCTATCCTGCAGTCGAAGCCATTACAGCAATATTAAGCTTATTTATTGCTTATACTATGGGCGCAAATGAACAAGCTTTACTGTATATATTGATTACTTGGGCATTAGTTGCACTAACCTTTATTGATATAGACCATATGCTATTACCCGATCAACTTACATTACCACTAGTATGGCTTGCTTTAATAGCGTCAATAATGGGCTATACCGTAGCGCCGAGCGATGCAATTATGGGGGCTGTTTTTGGTTATTTGAGCCTATGGAGTGTATTTTGGCTATTTAAGTTACTAACGGGTAAAGAAGGTATGGGCTATGGCGACTTTAAATTACTCGCTGTATTTGGTGCATTACTTGGTTGGCAATCACTACTTAGCATTATATTACTTTCAAGCATTGTTGGCGCTGTTATTGGCATTGTATTACTCAGTATTCAAGGAAAAGACAAAGCGACCCCGATTCCATTTGGTCCTTACCTTGCCATTGCAGGCTGGATCACTATGCTATGGGGCACTGAATTACAAAACATTTATTTTAATTTGATTGGTTATTAAAATGAGTGAGCAAACAATTAAACTCTCTAGCAATAAAAAAAACAATTGGGTTTTGGGTTTAACAGGTGGTATTGGCTGCGGAAAAACAGCAGTTAGTGACATGTTTGAGAAACTTGATATAACCATTGTTGATGCGGATATTATTGCTCGCCAAGTAGTTGAGCCCAAGAGCTGCGGTTTAAATGCAATAATAACGCACTTTGGCAATACGTTATTACTTAGCGATGACACGCTAAACAGAAGCGCCTTACGAGAGCGCATTTTTACTAACGATGCTGATAAACAATGGCTAAATAACTTGCTGCATCCTCTTATTCGCAAAAAAATAGTCGCTGATTTAAATGCCGCTAATAGTGCTTACGTGGTTTTAGTTGCCCCGTTATTATTTGAAAATGGTCTCGATAAGTACTGTAACCGAACCCTACTCATTGACGTGCCTAAAAATGTCCAAGTCGAGCGCACACTTAAGCGTGATAATGTGAGCCTTGAACAAGTAAATAGTATTATTGCAACACAAATGTCTCGTGAAAATAAACGTAAAAAAGCAGATGATATTTTAAATAATGATAGGGATTTAGCGTTAGTCAAATTATCACTTCGGTCTCTACATACTCGTTATATGCAATTAGCATTAAAAAATGCGAGTTAGATAACCCGAACTCTGGATAATAAATCTATCTTAAGCTGTTACTTTCAGCGCTAACTGCGTTGAAATATCTAGCTAGAGAAAACTAAATTTAAATATTATTATGGTTCAATATGTTAGTAAATCCCTTAATCAGAGTTCAGGTTAAGTAATTTAAAACAATAAGATAATTAATAAAACAATATTTAGTTAGCAAAACTAGTCCATCTGATGAAGAGTAATATAATCTCCTTGTTTTTTCTGATAAATTGCTAATCATTAACGAATTAAGCAGGTGCGCAATGAATATTAACTCACCGTTACTAAGAAAATTTATTACCCTTGGCCGTATTGATGCAGATACCGTTAAAGTAAAACAACGAGATTTTGCCTCAACCGCCGAGCTTATTGCCAAATGTGGAAACATCGATAGCAAAGACTTAGCTGAGCAATGTATTGATTTATTTCGCGTACCTTATTTCGATTTAAAAGACTTTGAACCTGCAAGGATCCCAGCAGAACTTGTAAAAGAAAAGTTGATCCGTAAACACCATATTTTACCCTTGGTGCAAAAAGGTAGAAAAGTATACATAGCCGCGTCTGATCCGACCGATTATGGTGCGTTTGAAAACTATGAATTTAGTACCGGCTTATCCTGTGAAATAGTAGTAGTTGACTACATTGAACTTGATAAAAAAATTGACCAATTGCTTGATGCAACTGGTAGCTTAAATTTAAGTGATGACGAATTTAAAGAATTTGCTGACTTAGATAGTGAAAACACTAAAGAAGCCACCCCAAAAGATGATGAAAAAGATGATGCACCTATCATTGTTTACATCAATAAAATCCTAATGGATGCCATTAAAAAAGGGGCCTCTGATTTACACTTTGAACCTTATGAGCATAAGTATCGCATCCGTTTTCGTATTGATGGTATTTTACATGAGGTAGCCAGCCCACCTAATACCTTAGCAACAAAACTTTCTGCACGAATAAAAGTAATGTCACGCCTAGATATTGCCGAAAAACGTAAACCACAAGATGGTCGTATAAAGCTAAAAATTACTGAACGTAAAAGTATCGATTTTCGTGTAAGTACAATGCCGACCCTGTGGGGGGAAAAAATAGTAATGCGTATTCTTGATTCATCAAGCGCAATGCTAGGTATTGATGTATTAGGCTACGAGCCGGAGCAGAAAAAACTCTATATGGATGCGCTTGCTCAGCCTCAAGGGATGATTTTAGTTACAGGACCAACGGGCTCGGGTAAAACAGTATCACTTTACACTGGTTTAAATATACTTAATCAACCAGAGCGTAATATTAGTACCGCAGAAGATCCTGTCGAAATTAATCTCGAAGGTATAAACCAAGTGCAAATTAATATTAAAGCCGATATGACCTTTGCAAATGCATTACGTGCATTTTTACGCCAAGATCCTGATGTCGTCATGGTAGGTGAAATACGTGACCTCGAAACAGCTGAAATATCAATAAAAGCGGCGCAAACAGGTCACTTAGTACTATCAACTCTGCATACTAATTCAGCACCTGAAACGATAACTCGGTTATTAAATATGGGCGTACCAGCTTATAACGTAGCAAGTTCAATTAGTTTGATTATAGCCCAGCGCTTGGCTCGACGTTTATGCCCTAAATGTAAAACACCGGAAATATTACCAAACGAAGAACTTACCCGCCAAGGTTTTAGCGAGCAACAAATTAGTGAAATGACCCTCTATGCACCAAAAGGATGTGATAGTTGCACTGATGGTTATAAAGGTCGTGTCGGTATTTATGAAGTAATGCAAATAACACCAGAGATAGCACAAATTATAATGCGTGGCGGTAATTCATTAGAAATAGCAGAAGTATCACTTAAAGCAGGATTTAATAACTTGCGATTATCAGGTCTTCGTAAAGCGGCTGATGGAATGACCTCTCTTGCTGAAATTAATCGAGTAACAAGTTTTTAAAGGTCCATAGTAAAAGCGACAAGGTTCTGAACACTAAATTCAGAGCCTTACTTATACCTAGAGACTCATATCTAAGTAATGTAAAATGCAAAAAAAGATTGTAGAGAGTAAATTATGCCTACTATTGTAAACTGCCCAACCTGTAAAGCTAAAGTTGAGTGGTCAGAACAGAGCCCACATCGGCCTTTTTGTTCTAAACGCTGCCAACTAATTGATCTTGGTGAGTGGTCGTTTGAAAATAATAAAATTTCAGCGCCAATTACATCAGCACAAGAGTTTAGCCAAGATATGATTGAAGATATTGAAGCTATGATGGCCAAAAATGAAGATGACTTTTTTAAATAATTTATCTCCATAATGCCCTAATACCAATCCGCAATAATACTTAATCAATTTGAGGGGTTAAATCAGACGTTAACTACGTTAAAAATTTCTGATATAGAACAACTAAATAACGAAATTTTTGCCTTGTTATCGACACGATTTTCTTCCCTCAAAATAGATCACTTAATTAAGCGAATTGGTATAAAAGCAAAAACCAGCATTACGCTGGTTTTTTAGTATTTACAAAAAAGTAAAATTAACTTTTTTGTTTACGGTGCTTTTTATTCATACGCTTTTGCATTTTAGCAAATTTCTCTTTTTGCTCAGCGTTAAGTACTTGCATTACTTGGTGCTGCGTTTTTAGTTTAATTAAACCAAATTGTTCACCCTTTTCATGGCGTTCATTTAATAACTCTTTAGCTGCATTTTCATCAAATGTTGCAGCCGAAAGTAACGCATCCATTTTTGCTTTATGCGCTTCACGCATCGCTTTACGAGCTTCTTTATCGTCGCTACGTAATGCTTTCATTTGTGTTTTTTGCGCTGCAAAAATAGCTTTTAGCTTAGTTTGCTGCTCATCTGTTAGGCTTAATTTTTCAACGCCGCGCTCAGAAAGTAAAAAACGAGCTTGAGAATGACCTTGTTTATGCCCGTCAGCTTTAGCCATAACACTACCGGCACCAAGTGTTGCTGTTGCCAGGCCAAAAACAAGTACTAATTTAGAAAGTGTATTTAATTTAGTCATAATCATTACCTTAATTATTTGGTTTAACTATTGGTTCAATTTGTGTGGTTGCGACTGCTTAATCAACTAAGTTAACTATACCTAACTCAATGCAAAGTAACGCAAAGCAGTGTAAAGGTTGTGTAAAGATTCACTTTTGCACAATTTAGTGGGTAAAATAACGCCATAAGCAACTCTAAGGGTTTGTAAATGAAACTATTAATGATTGACGACGATACCGGCCTTTGTGAGCTATTAAGTGAATATTTAACTGCCCAAGGTTTTGAAATACAAAGCGTACATGACGGTGAACAAGGTCTTAAGCTCGCGCAAGTAAACGATTATGCGTTAATACTACTTGATGTGATGCTACCAACTCTAGATGGCTTTGAAGTACTCAAGCAACTTAGACAAACAAAATTAACGCCGGTAATCATGCTTACAGCAAAAGGGGAAGATTTCGATCGTATTTTCGGATTAGAACTTGGCGCAGACGACTATATCCCTAAACCATTTAACCACCGTGAGTTACTTGCGCGTGTTAAAGCGATTACACGCCGTATAGAACATATTAATAGCTTTAACATTACTACCAGTAATAAGTTACAGGTTAATGGGATCACTGTTAATTTAGCCGCTCGAGAAGCATCTGTTAATGATCATGCACTTACATTAACAGGCACCGAATACGAAATACTAGCCCTTTTAAGCAAAAATGCAGGCGAAGTAGTCAGTAAAGAACTCATAAGTGAAGAGGTACTTGGCCGTCGCTTAGCTTCCTTCGATCGCTCTATTGATATGCATGTAAGCAATATCCGTAAAAAAATAGCTGAGCATATTTCAGGCGAGCGAATCAAAACAATGCGAGGAACAGGTTATGTCTTTATCCAAGGAGAATAAAGTAGGCTCTTTGTCTTGGCTTAAACATCCTGGGCATTACTTATTCTTTAAAATATTTATATGGTTTTGGCTAACTATAATAGGCACGATTACAGCACTGGTTTTCTTAAGCAACATTACGGCAATCAACGCCGTTAGTAACGAGCCATTACACGGTCCGATGGAAAAAAACTTACTCTATACAGCCAAAAGTATAGAACGCTCTGTTGTAAAACATAAGCGGACACTGAGTGATATGTTGTCTCACCCACGCTTATCTAAACGTAAGTTATTATATTTAAGTGCTGAGCAACAAGAAGACTCATTAACAAATAAAGAAGTCCCGAATGACGTTGATTTGAGCCTACTTAATTTTACTAAGACAATGTCACCGCAAATTATTTTTACTGAAAAGTATCAAGCATTTGGCCCTATTCAAATTACAGTACCCTCGGGCAACTTTTACTTGTATGAAATAGACATAAATCATCAGCCACCTTTGTTCCTTCGCTTAAAGCTTATGCCTGGATGGATGAAAGTTTCTATCGCCATCATCGCATCTCTAATTTTAAGCTTTTTATTTAGTCGTAACTTAATTGCCCCTATAAATAGCCTAAAAAAAGCAGCTGTTAAATTATCTGGTGGTGATTTAAGTGCTCGAGCGGCCATTTCAGTAAGCAGAAAAGATGAACTCGGTATACTCGGTCGTGATTTTAACAGCATGGCTAATCAATTAGAGCAATTAATTAGCTCGCAAAAACGCTTACTTGCAGATATATCACATGAGTTACGCTCACCTCTTACCCGCTTAAAAATGGCAACGGGCCTTGCTCAAATGCAAGCAAATGAAGCGAGTCAGTCCTATTTACTGCGCATAGAAAAAGAAGCGAATCAACTAGACAAAATGATTGCTGATGTACTGCAAGTGTCTCGTTTAGAGGCGAAAAGTCAGGCACTTTCACTTCAACAACAATCATTGCAAATTATAATTGACCATGTGCTTAACGACGCACAATTTGAAGCAAAACAAAACAACAAGCAATTACAGATTATGGGAAGTGCAGACATTAGTGTTAACTGTGATGAAACACTAATTGCCAGCGCACTTGAAAATTTACTACGCAATGCGATTAAATACGCCAATAGCACTATTAGCATTACTCTAAAGCATACTGATGCCATTTATATAGAAATATGTGATGATGGACCTGGAGTCCCTAATAACCAACTTAATAAGCTCTGTGAACCATTTTTTAGACAGTCAGATGCGCGAGACCGAGTTAGCGGCGGTACGGGGTTAGGCTTGGCAATTGCCAAGAATGCAATTACTGCACATGGTGGCAACTTAGTATTATCGAATAAAGAACAAGGCGGCTTATGTGCAAATATAACGTTGCCAATAATTAAAGAGTAAACAATGTTTTATAGTAGTGAGAACGAGCTTAAAAGTAACCAACCGGCCATTAGTAACTTTTATGATAATACACTGACAAAATCTTATTTAAATACACCTTATGGACAACTTTTTTACGCTTACGCTATCCCAAAAAATCCACACATTGCGATTGTTATTAGCTCAGGTCGTATAGAGGGCTTAGAAAAATATAAAGAGTTACTATGGGAACTTTATAATAATAATTATGCGGTGTTTATAATTGATCATCAAGGCCAAGGTCGTTCTTACAGGCATTTAAAAAACAAGCACAAAGGCTACGTAAAGCGCTTTGAAGATTATGCCGCCGACCTTCATTTATTTAATAAAGAAGTTGTAGATAATTATTGGCAAGGTAAAAAGGTATTAGTCAGTCACTCAATGGGGGGGGCTATTGCATTTGATTATCTTGCACATTTTGAACACGCTTTTAGTGGCGCGTTTTTATCTGCGCCAATGCTCGACATTTACACCAAAGGCACACCAAAACCTTTAGCTAAATTAGTCGCAAGTACTGCAACATTACTTGGCTTTCAATACAGCTATGCGCTCGGGCAAACAGATTATACGCCTGATGAGTTTGCTATAAATACCTTAACTAGTAGCCCAATACGTTACGAACTATTTAGGAAAGCCTATAAACAAGAGCCTAAATTACAACTTGGTGGTGTGACTTATGGTTGGCTACACACTACTTTTGCATTTATTTCATCCGTGAATAAATTAACGGTTAATATTCCACTTTATATTGCCAGTGCTCAAAATGATGAAATAGTTGATAACAGTGCGCAATATAAACTGGCAAACAGGCACGAAAATACAATACTTGAGAGCTTTGCCGACGCTAAACACGAACTATTTTTTGAGCGCGATGAAATACGCCAACCACTGCTTAAAAGCTTATATCAGTTTTGTGAATCTGTGACGATTTAATAGCTAATTGTGTTAAATTTTATTGTAATAGTGCAATTTAATTCGTTAAATTGCTCAAAGATTTATACAGGTTGGCATTACAAATCAATATGCTAAAAATCGCTTAATCCGAGTTTAAGTTAAGCACCGACAATGGATCGAGGTGGATCAGAATATCGACCTCAGATTCAAACTCTTTGGTTATCAATACTTCTACTTCATCAGCCACGTTATGCGCACGAATCAAACTTAAATTGTCATCAAGCTCTAAATGCATTTGAATAAATTTTATCTTACCGCCTTGGCGAGTACGAATGCCATGTACGCCATGTACATCAGCATGTGCTTTAGCTATTTCAAATATGCTTTGCTTTTCGTCATCTGGCAGCTCTTTATCCATTAAGTGATCGGCACTATCTCTGGCTATTTCCCAACTGTTATAAAGTAAGTAACCCGCTACCCCAATAGCAAAAACAGGATCGGCATACAATACGCCATAGTATGCTAATAAAATAGCAAGCAACACGGCGGCATTTAAAATCAAGTCGCCTTTGTAATGTACTGAATCAGCTTTTATTGCGATTGAATCGGTGTACTTAATCACTTTATTTTGTACAAATACAATAACCAAGGTACACGCAATAGCAAAAATGCTAACCCACACGCCTAATAAAGAATGACTGAGCTGTATTGGGTTAAATAATCGCTCAATACCATGAAATGCCAGTAAACAGCCTGAACCTGCAATAAAAGCGGCTTGCCCAAGCCCTGCTATAGCTTCAGCTTTGCCGTGACCAAATCGGTGATCATCATCAGCTGGGCGCAGCGCATAACCTAAAACTAAAAAGCTCATTGCAGTAGCCGTTATATCCATTAACGAATCGGTTAGTGAGCCAAGCATTGATGCTGAACCCGATGCAAGCCACGCCCACGTTTTTGCAGTAATCATTAAACTAACCATTATCATGGTAACAATACTAGAAGTTTTAACCCAAAATTCGTAACTGCGGTTGTGCACGTTTTTATCCGTTAATAGGTGTATTCAATACAGTGAGTATATCATTTTTTTAAAAGGTTTCGTGTATACTGAAAATCGTTAAACTACTGATCATTTAAAAGGCTTATTATGCTGGATATCGTTTTATACCAACCTGAAATTCCTCCTAACACTGGTAATATTATTCGTCTGTGCGCAAACACAGGCTATTCACTGCATTTAATTGAGCCCTTGGGTTTTGAATGGGATGATAAACGTGTAAAACGTGCGGGCCTTGATTACCATGAATTCAGCCATGTTCAACGTCACGCTTCATTTGAGGCATACCTAGAAAAATGTAAGCCTAAAAAAGTATATGCATGTACTACTAAAGGTAGCCAGTTTCATCATCAAGCAAGTTACGAAGCTGGCGATTGCCTTGTATTTGGCCCAGAAACCCGTGGCCTTCCTGATGATATGATCCAAGCCCTACCAAATGAACAACGTGTTCGTATTCCTATGCAAGCTAATAGTCGTAGTATGAACTTGTCAAACGCCGTGGCTGTATTTGTTTATGAATCTTGGCGTCAATTGGGTTTCCCTAACGCACAATAACTAATGCACTTACTAATATTGTAAGCCAAGATATGGCTCTTAGTTTAAATGAGCTCTAAATCAAAGCCCTTGGCTACACTATTAGCTAATGTATGCAGTTATCAGAAAATACATACAAACTTAAAATGTTGGACTACAAAATTACAGCCCAGGAATAAAAGCAACAACCTATCTTCGGCTGCGTATTATCTAACCTGAATTTACTTACAATAGGCCCATTATTGGCGTGTAAATTCACCTTGCTTTCACTGCAAATCCCTTGCTAGAGAAAAATAAATTAAAATATCATTATTGTTCAATATATTAGTAAATCCCTTAACCGGAATTCAGGTTATCTGTATGCATCTCATTTAAACCGCCCCAAAGTAAAGACTATCCTGTATCAAATTAACATTCATTTTTTACTATATAGTTCTCATAATCATAATTATTGAACTAAGCTCAATGTCATACAATTATTTAATTACATTGAAACTCTATGAAAAAAATATTTCTTTGCTCACTTATTTTATGCTCTACATCGAGTATTGCTGCTACATCAGCGACAGTTACCTTAGCATCTGATTACTTATTCAATGGTGTAAGTCAAACTCAAGAAGACCCGGCTTTACAAGCAAGTTTTGATTGGGCCGGAAACTCGGGGTTGTATGCCGGAATTTGGGGCTCTAATGTCGACTTTGGTGAAGGCACTGATATAGAAGCCGATGGCTACATTGGCTATTACACAAGCTTAACAGACTCGATTAATCTAGATATTGGTATTGCGCAATATACTTACCATGGTGAAGATTTTAGCTCCGATTATAACTACGCTGAAACTTACGCCAAATTCAATTATGGCAACACGAACCTTAACTTTTGGTACGCATGGGATTACTTTGCTACAGGGGCTGGGCATAGCATCATTATGCTGACGCACAACGTTCCGATTAATGACGTTTTTTCAATTGATATAGGCGCCGATTACTCTATGAGTTTCGACGATGACAAGTGGGAATGGGAGCCTGGTGATGATAATTATATGCATTGGCGTATAACTGCAAACTATACTTGGAATGAGTGGAATTTTACTGCTGGTTATGAAGACACAGATTTAGAAACGTACGGTGATGCAACTTTACTAGCAACCGTTTCAAGAACATTTAACTTCTAAGGGTTTATAAATGAAAACCACATTATTCTTTCTTTTACTTACTTTTTCTAATTTTATAGCTGCTGAAACAGTTTATTTAACATCCTTGGCTTGGCCTCCTTATTCAGATAAATCATTAGAACAACAAGGAGCATCAGTCGCAGTCGCAAAAGCAGCATTTAAGGCCGAAGGACATGAGCTTATCGTAGATTTTTATCCTTGGTCACGTGCCGTTAACTCTGCTTCACAAGCAAATTCTAAGTATGTCGGCTACTTTCCAGAATATATGCATGAAACATCGGATTTTGTTTTTTCTGATGCAACAGGGACTGGACCTCTGGGGCTGCTACAAAATAACGCTAAACCAATTGCCTATTCATCGGTGGGAGACCTTAAAGGTAAACGTATTGGTGTTGTACAAGACTATGTTAATACAAAAGAACTTGATGACATGATTGCCTCTGGCACAATTAAAGGAGACGCAGCTCCTTCTGATGTATTAAATATTAAAAAAGTAGCTGCGGGGCGAATTGATGCTGCAGTAATAGACGCAAACGTACTTAAGTACTTACTGGATACCGATAAATCGCTATCAGCACTAAAAAATAAGGTAGCAATGAACACAACATTATTAGAAGATAAAAAACTATACATTGCCTTTAGAAATGATACTGAAGGGCAAAAATGGCAGAAAATCTATAATCAGGGGCTTACAAAAATAGATGTAAACACCATTATGGCAAATTATCTTAAGTAATTTGGACTTTGAATAGTAAATATATCCCAAGCAACTATTTTCAACATTAACCTCGTTGAATTTAGTTGCAACGAGCCAGCTATTAACGCGTAAATTCGCTTTGCTCTCCTAAAATACCTGGACAGAAAAATAAATGAACTATCGTTCAAAACGTTATCAACAACTTTAACCAGAGTTCCGATTAAGTAAGGAGATATTTTGACTCGTTCAATTCTATTTAGGCTGGTTATTACTACATTAAGCGCTATGGTTTTTGTTTTACTTTGCTTTGGTGTTTATGATTACACCGCACAAAGCAATCAATTAAAGCTAAAGCTTGATACTGAAATCAATCTTGCAAAAGAGCGTATTGGACTGTCACTACCCAATGCGATGTGGAACTTCCAAGATGAATTAGCCAAAAAGCTAATAAATGCCGAAGTTGCATCCCAAAATATATCCAAAATAGTAGTATACGATACGAATGGAGAGGTATTCGTTGAAACAGATGGTGCAGAAACACCATCAATGACACAAACTGAGTTATTCTACGATGATGCAGGAACGCAAAATAAAGTAGGCAAAATTAATCTTTATATTGAGTTTAGTCATATTGAGGCTGTGCTACTTGAACTGGCTATTTTTTCGGTTATAGAAATATTACTACTCGTCACTATTTTAGCTGGAGTTTTAATCTATATTTTCAAAAAATTAGTTGCTCAACCATTATCTGAAGTGGCTGAAAAAATGGCAACCATTGCCAATGGCGATGGTGATTTAACACAAGAGATAATTGTTCGTCGCAACGACGAAATAGGCCAACTCGCGGCTTCATTCAACCAATTTGAACACAAAATTGCTGAGCTTATTAACGGTGTGAAACTATCAGTAGAGGATTCCTTTAACGTTGCTGGGAGTATTTCTAATGTTAGCTGCGAAGGTGTTCACTATTTAACAGAACAACAATCAGAAACAGACCAGATAGCAACTGCAATTACGCAAATGGCATCGTCTGCGGTAGAAATTGAAAATAATGCCAAATTAACGCTAAGCTCCGCCGAAACAGCAAATATAGATGCAAAAAAAGTTCATGATGCATTCCTAAGCTCTATAAATTCAATAGAGAACTTGGTGGGACAATTAGATGAAGCATCAACGGTAATTGCTAGTCTTGAAAATAGCGTGCAAGATATTGTATCTATGCTGGATGTTATTCAAGCGATAGCTGAACAAACCAATTTGCTAGCATTAAATGCCGCTATTGAAGCAGCCAGAGCTGGTGAGCAAGGCCGTGGATTTGCTGTTGTTGCTGATGAAGTACGCTCTTTAGCAAGTAGAACACAAACGAGTACAGCTGAAATTCATGAAACAATTAACAAATTACAACAAGGCTCACAATCTGCTGTTAATGTTATGGGCTTAAGTAAAAGTATGAGTCAAGAAAGCATGAGTGCTGCAAATGCAGCCAGTGAATTAATAGAAAATATATCTGAAGTAATAGAATCTATTACACATATGTCGAGTCACATCTCTAGTGCTGTATCAGAGCAGAGCACTGTTGCTGAAGATCTAAGTAAAAATATCAATGAAGTTGTCAGTGCTGGTCAAAACAGCATGGGGAAAATTGAACAAGTTCAAACATATTCAGAAGATATGAAAACACTCGCTCTTAAACTGAAAAAATCAGTAACTGTTTTTAAAACGTAAAGAAAATAAGCCTTTCAGATATTAGCTAAAAGGCTTATTTTTTATTCCGACTTTTGCTCTCGGCCTAATAGCGCCATAGCTGCATCTTTCATGTCTTTATTTTCATAAAGAACTTTATAAATTTGTTCAGTAATTGGCATTTCCACACCAGTGCGCTGCGCTAACAAATACACTTCTTTAGTATTTCTAAAGCCTTCAACAACTTGGCCAATTGACTTAATAGCAGCATCTACACTTTCGCCTTTACCCAGCGCTAAACCAAATCGACGATTACGTGATTGGTTATCTGTACAGGTTAGTATTAAATCACCAAGGCCAGCCATTCCCATAAAGGTTTCTGGCTTTGCGCCAAGAGCACAACCTAGACGAGTAAGTTCGGCAAGTCCTCTCGTTATGAGCGCTGTACGTGCATTTGCACCAAAGCCTACGCCATCCGAAATACCGGCACCAATTGCAATTACATTTTTAACCGCACCACCAAGTTGAATGCCAATAAAGTCATCATTGTTATACACTCGGAATGAGCGACCACAATGAAGTAAATCCGCAAGCTGCTGGGCAAATTCAGGCGACGTAGAAGACACAGAAATAGCCGTAGGTGAACCCATCGCCATTTCTTTTGCAAATGTAGGACCCGAAAGTACCGCAAGTGGAATATCATCTCCCAATTCTTGCAGTGCAACTTCTTGTAACAAGCGTCCAGTATTAGGCTCAAGCCCTTTGGTAGCCCATGCTACTTTCGCGCCTTTTTGTAATGCTGGTTTAATTTGCTGAAGTGTATCGCCAAAAGCATGGCTTGGCACAACAACAAGTACAATAGCGCTGCTAGCAACGGCACGTTGTAAGTTGGCTTCAAGAGTAAGAGTATCTGGAAAAGGGGCATCTGGTAAGTAACGTTGATTTTTCCGCTCAGCTGCAAGCGTGGCAACGTCGTCGCTATTTCTCCCCCAAAGTGTCACGTTGTGACCATTTCGGGCTAAACAAATAGCAAGGGCGGTGCCGTAAGACCCCGCCCCTAATACAGTAACAGCTGTAGTTGCTGTATTCATGAGTTATGCGTCTGCTGTAACCTGGTCAGCAGGCGCAGTACGTTGTTGCATGTACTGTGCAAATAACGCATCAAAATTTACTGGCGCAAGATTAAGCTGTGGGAATGTACCACGGTTAACAAGGTTTGATACAGCTTCACGTGCATATGGAAATAACACGTTAGGGCAAAATGCACCTAGCATATGTGCAAGTTGCACTTCTTCAACATCAGCAATAGTAAAAATACCCGCTTGTTGAATTTCACATAAAAACGCAGTTTCTTCACCAAGCGAAGCAGTTACTGTTAATGCCAAAACAACTTCAAATACACCCTCATCTAACTTATTAGAACGTGTATCTAAATCTAACTTAACTTCTGGCGTCCATTCTTTTTGAAAAATAGCCGGAGAGTTTGGTGTTTCAAACGACACATCTTTAGTGTAAATACGCTGAATAGTAAATTGTGCGCCGGCTTCTGCAGCTGCTACGTTTTGAGTTTCTTCGTTCATTGTTATTCCTAACTTGTTCGTTATTATAATTAAATTAAGCGTTTAGCTTAGCGTCAAGTTTACCTTGCGCTTCAATAGCCATCATGTCGTCGCAGCCACCGATATGTTCATCATTAATAAAAATTTGCGGTACTGTGCTTGCACCACCTGCTTTGGCAATCATTTCATCGCGTAGCTCAGGCTGTACACCAATATCATAATTTGTGTATTCAACGCCTTTGCTGTTTAAAAGCGAAAGAGCACGCTGACAAAATGGACAATACGCCTTGGTGTATAAAACAACATTACTCATAATAAATCCTCTATCGGCCTAGCTAAACTGATTAGCGACCTGTTGTAGTTGGTAAGCTAGCAGATTGCCACGCACCCATGCCACCGGCTAATAAGTAAACTCGTTCAAAACCAGCTTTACTCATAGCGGCTGCAGTACCTTGGGCAGTCATACCTGTAGTACATACAACTATAATGGGTTTAGTCTTGTACTTTTCAAGGCTTGAAAAGTCAGATTTTTTCGCATTCTCTGGGCTTAAGTGCTCAGCACCAGAAATACGCCCTGTATTAAACTCTTTTTGCGCACGTATATCGATTACTTGACCGTCATCACGGTTAATAAGTAACGTAAGCTGTTGAGGATTTATTTGACGAACAGCTGAAAACTTACTTTTTATCCAGCCACTAACAATAAGAAATACAATACCCACCCAAGCAAGGCTTAAAATTGGGTGATTGGTGATAAATTCAATATATTGATCCATTCGACTTCCACTATAAATTACATCCTAAAACGTAGTGTTTTAGATATTTTAGACTTTAGCCACGCAAGTATACCCAAACCAACTTAAAATGCGAGTTTAGACGTTGTTTAAAAGTACATAAAACGCCCCATATATACCTTATCTAAGTGTGTGTTTACGTTTCTCAGCAGAGTGAAAAAAATTAATATGCGGCTTTGCATGCTGACCCTAGTTACAAAACACGGTATGCTAAAGCCAAACAGGTGCTAACTTTCAGGAGTGACTATGACAGAACATAAAAAACCACTGGTATTAATGATTTTAGACGGTTGGGGGTATCGCGAAGATGAGCAAAGTAATGCTATTTTGGCGGCAAACACGCCAGTACTAGACAACTTATGGGCTACACGCCCTCATACATTAATTTCAGCTTCGGGCTTTGATGTTGGTCTTCCTGATGGGCAAATGGGCAACTCTGAAGTTGGCCATGTAAACTTAGGGGCTGGACGAGTAGTTTATCAAGACTTTACTCGTATCACCAAAGCCATTAATGATGGCGAATTTGATTCAACACCTGCACTTGTTGAAAATATAGATAAAGCTGTGAAAGCAGGTAAAGCCGTTCATATTATGGGCCTATTGAGCCCCGGCGGTGTGCACAGCCACGAAGATCATATCGTTGCAAGTATTGAACTTGCTGCTAAACGTGGTGCTAAAGAAGTCTATTTTCACGCCTTTTTAGATGGCCGTGACACACCACCACGTAGCGCTAAAGCGTCTATTGAACGTATTGAAGCATTATTTAGCGAGCTTAAATGCGGTCGTTTGGCTTCATTAATTGGTCGCTACTACGCCATGGACCGAGATAATCGCTGGAATCGTGTAGAGAAAGCCTATAACGTAATGACTCTTGCCGAGGGCGATTTTAATTACGATAACGGCGTAATAGCACTTGAAGCTGCATATGAGCGCGACGAAAACGACGAATTTGTAGCTGCCACCACAATTACCCCTGCAGGCGCGACACCAGCAACAATAAATGATGGTGATACTATTATATTTGCTAATTTTAGAGCAGATAGAGCCCGCGAAATTACACGTGCATTTGTTGAACCTGATTTTGATGGGTTTACTAAAAAAAGAACGCCTGAACTTAGTGCTTTTGTAATGATGACAGAATACGCAGCCGACATTAACGCACCAGTGGCATTTGGTCCTACGCCTTTAGTTAATGTTTTAGGTGAATGGTTTGAAAAAAATGGTAAAACTCAACTACGTATTTCTGAAACCGAAAAGTACGCACACGTTACGTTTTTCTTTAGTGGCGGGCGCGAAAGTGAATTTGAAGGCGAAACACGCGAACTAATTCCTTCGCCGCAAGTAGCAACGTACGATTTACAACCAGAAATGAATTCAGAAATGTTAACCGACAAGCTGGTAGCTGCAATAAAAAGCGGTAAATACGATGCTATTATTTGCAACTACCCTAACGGCGATATGGTTGGTCATTCTGGTGTATTTGAGGCTGCTGTTAAAGCCTGTGAAGCTGTAGATAGCTGCATTGGACGTGTTATTGATGCGCTAGAAGAGTTTGGTGGTGAAGCGTTAATAACAGCTGACCATGGTAATGCTGAGCAAATGGCTGATCTCAAAACAGGCCAAGCACATACCGCCCACACTAGCGAACCGGTGCATTTTATTTATGTTGGTCGCGATGCAGAGCCAATGCAAGGTAAAGCCTTAAGTGATGTAGCCCCAACAATGCTTCACTTAATGGGTATGGAGCAACCAAGAGAAATGACTGGTACGCCTATCATGATGTTGAAATAAAATGAATAAACGTATTAACCGGTTAATTAAGTGCGGCTTAATACTTACTTCGTTAGCGGCTGCACCTGCAGTCGCTAACGAAGACCGCACTAAAAAAGATTTATCCGAAGTACAAAACGCGCTTGAACAAAATCAAGCGCAATATAATGAACAACGAAAAAAAATAGCAAAACTACAAAAAAATCTCAAAAGTCATGAGCTCAACATAGCAAAAAATGCTAAAGCGCTTAATATGGCTGAGCAATCGGTTAAAAAAAACCAACAGCAGCAAAAACTGCAACAACAAAAAGCAGAACAACTTGATCAAAAACACGCCCTATTTCAGCGCATTTTAGCCGCGCAATTAAAAAGTGCCTATATGGCTGGCGGCGATGACTACTCTAAAATGATTTTGAACCAAGAAGACACAGCAAAATTTGAGCGCACTCTCAGTTATTACAATTACTTAAATAAAGCCAGGATAGAGCAAATTGAAGACCTAAAAGCCCTTCAAGAGGAAATAGCTTCTAATCAGATAGAGCTGGCTAAAACAAAACAAAGGTTAATCGCTTTACATGACGAGCAAAAAAGGCGTCAAACTGCTTTGCTTAACGCTCAAAGTGAACGCCAAGCAAATCTTAAAAACTTACAAGCTCAGCTCACAAGTACCAAAAGCTCTATTAATTACCTTAAAGAAAACCAACAAACTTTAATTACAACCATTGAAGAGCTTGAAAAAGAGAAAACGCAAAAGATCGAATTACTCGGCCTAAATAAAAGTAAGGGTAAACTAAATTGGCCGACCAGAGGTAAGTTAGAGCACACCTTTGGCCAGCGTAAGCATGGCGGTATTGATTGGAAAGGCGTGTTAATTGGTGCAAAAGAAGGCGTGAATGTTAATAGCGTGCACAATGGCCAAGTTGTATTTGCCGATTGGCTAAAAGGTTATGGCTGGGTGATCGTTGTTGATCATGGTGAAGGCTTTATGAGTTTATACGGCCATGCACAGACACTCCTCAGAGATGTTGGCGATATGGTTAGAGAAGGTGAAACTTTAGCTTTAGTTGGCCAAAGCGGCGGACAAGCAAGTTCTGGTCTATACTTTGAAATACGCCACAAAGGACGCGCAGTAAATCCTGTAAAATGGTGCAGACGTATTTAATTGAATAAACCGCTGCACCGCTCTGGAGCAGCTGATGAAAAACAAAACCCCAACGACATTCTACGAAAAAAAACAAAACACAGGTTTCATTTTAAGCCTGTGTTTACTTGTCTTTATTTTCTTTATCAATAGCGCCTCTGCCAGCTCAGTAAAACAATTGAAGAGGCAACAAATAGACGAAATTTTATTTAATATTCATGCTTATTATGTTGATGACTTAGAATTACAAAATAGCATGCATATAAAATACAACAATCATCAATTTGAACGCTTATATTCAAAGCTCGATCCTTATTCTAAATACCTCGACGAGCATGAACTCACTGCGTTATTTGACAACACAAACGGTCGTTACACAGGCCTTGGTATTGAAGTTAAAAATATTGACGAGCAAATGACTATTATCGATGTTGTTAATAACTCTCCGGCCAAAAATGCAGGGATTTTACCTAACGATATTATAATTAGTATTAATAACCATACTGTTGCAACACTTACAATTGACCAAGTAGCTGCTTTAATAAGGGACAGTAAGTTTGCAAGCATTCACTTAACAGTGCAACGTAATACAAATAAAACCCATATACCTTTTGATGTTACCCGCACCCAAATAGATTTAGAAAGTGTAACCAGTCAGCTTTTAGATACCGGCACTGGCTATTTAGCTATCAATAGCTTTTCCAATCACACACTACATGAGGTAGCAATACAAGTTGCAGCCATGCAAAATCACTATGGTTACCCACTCAAAGGACTGGTCATCGATTTACGCGACAATCCTGGTGGCACCTTAAAAAGTGCTGTGGCAGTATCAGACCTGTTTTTACAAAGCGGCACTATTGTAACCACTAAGGGGCGTTTTTTTGATGCAAATCAAGCCTTTTACGCCAAGCACGGTGATGTGTTAAAAGGTGCACCAATTGTGGTACTCATAAATGAAAACTCGGCTTCAGCAGCTGAAATTTTAGCGGCTGCTTTAAAAGATAATAATCGTGCAAAGATTGTAGGAAGCCAGTCATTCGGTAAAGGCTCTGTTCAATCTCTCATCCCATTAGGTGACGGTAATACAGCCTTAAAACTGACTACAGCAAAATACTTTACGCCTTCAGGTAAATCAATTGATGGTGTAGGAATAACGCCCGATGTGGCGATTAATCAAACAAACCTTTCACAAAACAATAAAGCCGTTATAATAAAAAACGAACAGACTAAAGGTACTCAGCAATTACTTTCAAGTAATTTGGCTGATTTACAATTAGTTAAAGCAAAACAGTTGCTCAGTATGCAATAACATTCGCTTTATTTAGAGCAACTTACTGAGCTTAATAAGATAATAAAAATTATAAATTTGAAAAATATTAACGCAAGCATTATAACGTGGCTTTTATTAGTCACTTGCTTTGTTTCTTTTGATGTTAAAGCGAAGCAAATAGCAATCGTAATTGACGATATAGGCTACCATCAAAGAGATTTAGAGTTCTTAACCTTACCGGGGCAATTGTCATATTCAATTTTGCCTCACACCCCCTATTCGCAAGCTTTTGCTTCGCTAGCGAGTCAGTCAAATAAAGAGCTATTACTTCATGTGCCCATGCAGGCGCTAAATGGGAAAAAACTAGGCCCCGGCGCGCTTACATTAAGTATGAGTAAAGAGCAGCTCCAGCAAACTCTAGGCACTGCCTTAGCTAGTCTGCCACAAGTTAAGGGCGTTAATAATCATATGGGCTCAGCACTAACACAACAAAGCCAAGCTATGAAATGGACAATGGAAGTGCTTAAAAAACGCCATTTATACTTTTTAGATAGTCGTACCACAGATTTAAGCCAAGCTCAAAATGCGGCAAACTTTTTAGGTGTTGCTAATATTAGCCGCCAAGTATTTTTAGACAACATTATCACCCCCGAGCAATTGCAGTTAAGGTTTGATGAATTAAAACAGCAAGCAACCGATCACAATTTTGCCATTGCTATCGCCCACCCTTATCCTGAAACTATTGATTTTTTACGTGAAGCGTTACCACAGTTAATAGATCAAGGCTTTGAACTTGTGCCGGTTTCGCAGCTGGTTGAGCGTAAATACATTCAGTTGGCGCAGGCTGAGGGCAAAGGGGTTAGTGCTCGATGATATGTACTTTAATAAGGAAATTATATGTATAGCAAACATGAAAAATAACTAATTTTTTTCCTTGCTGATTATTTTCTGAATCATGGTAAAGAAATACAAACAATTAAACTCCATAGCCAAAGCTTTTACTCTGAAGCTTCAATTAACAAGCTACGTAATTTTCATTTAATAAAATTTATTGTTGCTGAAGTTATAGAGATTTCACCTACCATGATTTCTGAAAGAGAAAAATTAAAAGCACCATCCAACTATTTTCAAACTTCAAAAGTATGGTGGTTTAGTAAACCTTGGGCTGTCGCGTTAACTACATTAATTATAATTTTACCAGCCATAAAAACATATATAGATATTCTCAGTTACTTATTTAAAGTAGAGCCGGTTATCAATTTTAGCACTAGGCAGGTGAAAGCTTACGGCCGTAAATAAAAAAGCCCCGCATTTTCATGCAGGGCTTTTTAAATTTTGCTGCTTGAGCTGTGTTTAGCTCATAGCGCTTTGTAACTTTTTCATCGCTGTTTTTTCAAGCTGACGAACACGTTCGGCTGATACACTGTACTTTTGTGCCAGCTCTTGAAGAGTCGCCTTATCATCAGACAACCAACGTGCGCTAACAATATCTTGCGAGCGTTCATCAAGTGTTTTAAGTGCGCTAAATAAACGCGTATGCGCCTGCTCTTTCCACTGTTGTTGTTCAACGTCGTCAGCCAGATCAGCTGCACCATCCGTTAAATATTGTACTGGAGAGTAAGTACTTGTTGGTGCGTTATCATCGTCGTCACCTGTCAAGTCGAAGCCCATGTCTTGGCCGCTCATACGCGATTCCATTTCACGAACTTCCTTTTCACTCACACCTAACTCGCTCGCAACAGTGCTAACTTCTGCTTGGTTAAACCAACCTAAACGCTTTTTATTTTTGCGAAGATTAAAAAACAATTTACGTTGTGCTTTAGTTGTCGCAACTTTAACTATGCGCCAATTTTTAAGCACAAACTCATGAATTTCTGCTTTAATCCAATGAACTGCAAACGATACTAAACGAACTCCCACTGTAGGGTCGAAACGCTTTACCGCTTTCATCAGGCCTATATTGCCCTCTTGGATTAAGTCTGCTTGTGGTAAACCATAGCCCGAGTAGCTTTTAGCAATATGTGCTACAAAGCGTAAATGCGACATAATGAGTTGCTTGGCAGCACTAAGATCGCCTTCTTCCTGAAGCCTTTTAGCAAGCTCTTGTTCTTGTTCAACCTTAAGCATAGGAATAGTGCTTACCGCTTGAAGGTAACCGTCCATGCTTGCGCTTTGTTGTCCGACTGTAAGTGCCATTGCGTATAAATCTTTACTCATTTTTCACCTCGGTGATAAACATTTGAAACCATCTTAGCACTCTTTAACCAAGAGTGCTAACCCCAATTTAAAACTTTTTTTAATCATAAATCAAGAGGTTTTTTTGCGTTATTTAAGTCTACTATAAGCGGCTGAATAAGTGATGAATTAAAGGGATGCAAGAGGTTCACCTCATCGCAGCACCTCATTTATAACTTATTACCTTGAGGAGAATAGTACACAAACATGACAGTTTTAATAAAGGAGGTACTACCCAACCCGATAGCATACGCATACCGAGCAGGGTTAGTTCACTTATATGGTACATAAGCATCGAACGACTAATAGATTCGAATTATACTTTGTCGGGTTCTATTTCTTTAATGTATCGATTTACAGAAAGATACGAACCAATAAAGCCCAAGCTTGTTGCAAGTAAAACTAACAGGCCAAACTCTTTTAATGTTAAACCAATTAACGAAAAACTTGTTTGGTAAACACCCGCTACACTACTAACAGCAGAAGATAGCCACCACATCATTAAAGCAACCGATATGAAGGCAAATAGCCCACCGATAACACCATACCAAATACCCGTCCATAAAAATGGTGCATGAATAAATGTATTAGTAGCCCCAACTAATTTCATTACTTGTATTTCTTCTTTTTTATCCATAATAGATAAACGAATAGTATTACCAATAATAAGCGTGACTGAAGTAAGTAACAGTAGCGTGATCGTTATTACACTCTCTTTTAACAAACTCAACAATGCATTTAAACGCTCTAACCATGCTATATCGAGCTTACCAAAATCAACCTCACGCTCAGCTTCCAGCTTAGTTAAAAGAGCTCTAGCTGCATTAGGCTGACGATCACGCTTAGTTGGCGTGACCAACACAACATCAGGAAGTGGGTTACTATCTAAGTACTCTAATGCTTGCCCAAACCCCGAGACACTTTTAAACTCTGTAAGTGCTTGCTGCTTTGAAATAAATGCCACGCTCTCAACTTCGGGATACAGTGCTAAACGTTTCACCAAAGTTTGTGTTTGTTGCTCGCTCATCGTCTCTTTTACAAACAAAGATATTTCGCTTGCTTCTTCAAACCCGCTACTGACTTGTTGAACATTTTTAACCACTAAATAAAGTGTTGCTGGTAGCGTTAAACTCAAACCTAGTACAGCAATTGTCATCATCGAAGCTAAAGGCGTACGCCACATTTCACCAAGGCTGTGTATTCCTTGACGAAAAATATTAATAATAAAAAAATAACCGCCAGCTAATATAGATTTTTTTTGCTTTTCGTTTTTATTTTGGCGCCCCTTAAATAGTAAGCTCATAAAACCTCCTGCGCTAAGGGGTCTTGAAGCATTCGCCCGTCTTTTAAAGTTAAGCTTCTATATCTCATACGCGCAACCAAGCCCAAATCATGAGTAGCAATAAGCACGGTTGTACCGTGTTTATTAAAATCTTCAAATAATCGTAAAATTTCCATCGAAAGTTCAGGGTCAAGGTTACCTGTAGGCTCATCGGCCAATAAAATTGGTGGTGAGTTAACTATCGCGCGAGCAATACCTACGCGCTGTTGTTCGCCGCCAGAAAGCATAGACGGGTGGCACTTCACTTTATCAATTAAGCCCACTTTATCGAGCGCCCCATGAACCCGCTTTGCAATTTGATTATGATGAGTACCCTCAATAATTAATGGCAATGCCACATTATCAAATACAGTATGGCGCTCTAATAAGCGATGATTCTGAAAAATAATACCAATGTCACGACGGGCATAGGGAATTTGACGCGAGTTAACCTTATTTAAATCAACACCGTTGATAAACACGTTACCCGCAGATGGGCGCTCCATTAAGCTAATTAACTTTAATAACGTACTTTTACCTGCACCACTGTGACCAGTTAAAAATGCAAGTTCGCCCGGCTTAATATGAAAATTAACTTTTTCAAGGGCCCGATGCCCTCCTGGGTAGGTTTTACTTACTTGCTGAAAATTTATCATTTTTTATTATGCCAACCTCATCATAAACACGAATGCAATTGGTATTCCTCGCAATTAAAAAGGGAGCAAGCTCCCTCTTAGTAAATTAAACGTCGTCCTCATCTTGGCTAAATAACGCATCAATAAAGTCATCACTCTTAAAAGTACGTAAATCATCGATACTTTCGCCAACACCAATATAACGAATTGGAATATTAAACTTATCAGCCACCGCAAAAATAACACCACCTTTTGCAGTTCCATCAAGTTTTGAAAGGGTAATACCAGTTAAGCCTACACACTGATTAAACAAATTCACTTGGCTAATCGCATTTTGCCCTGTGCCTGCGTCAATCGTTAACATCACTTCATGCGGCGCATCAGGGTCAATTTTTTTCATTACACGCGCTATTTTTTCAAGCTCTTGCATTAAATTATCTTTATTTTGCAAGCGCCCAGCTGTATCGGCGATTAATACATCCACTTTACGAGCTTTCGCGGCTTGAAATGCGTCAAAAACAACTGAAGCACTATCAGCGCCGGTGTGTTGTGCAATAACAGGAATACTATTGCGCTCACCCCATACTTGAAGTTGCTCAACAGCAGCCGCTCTAAACGTATCACCAGCAGCCAACATAACCGACTTACCTTCGTTTTGAAATTGCTTAGCCAGTTTACCAATAGTCGTGGTTTTACCTACACCATTCACACCCACCATCAGTATTACAAATGGTTTTTTATCAGTTGGTATCACTAAAGGCTGCTCTGCAGTTTTAAGCATAGTGGCCATTTCTTGTTTCATTAGCTCGTAAAGTGCATCGCCATCTTTTAACTGTTTACGATTAGCCCCATCTGTTAATCGATCGATTAACTTCATGGTTGTATCAACGCCCAAATCGGCAGTTAATAGCTGGGTTTCCAGCTCTTCAAATAAATCGTCATCAATTTTTTTGCCGCTAAATATAGACGCAAATCCAGATCCAATATTAACGCGAGTTTTTAATAAGCCTTTTTTAAGGCGAGAAAAAAACCTTCTTTTTGGGTTTATCTTCCTTCTCCGCTTTAAGTTTTTCAGCCTCAATACTCGCTTGCTCTAAACGCTCACTTTCAACTTTTTCAGCCGCAACACTCTCTTGTTCTAGACGTTCAGCTTCAGCTTTTTCAGCTGCAACACGTGCTTGCTCTAGACGATCGCTTTCAACTTTTTCAGCTGCAACACGCGCCAGCTCTAAACGCTCGGTTTCAACTTTTTCAGCTGCAACACGCGCTTGTTCTAGACGATCGCTTTCAGCTTGTTCAGCTGCAACACGCGCTTGCTCTAAACGATCGCTTTCAGCTTTTCAGCCTCAATACGTGCTTGCTCTAAACGCTCGGTTTCAGCTTTTCAGCCTC
>NZ_BADY01000086.1:0-20264 GCF_000241185.1 Pseudoalteromonas sp. BSi20495 | reverse complement strand
TTTGTACACGCCTAAACACCATGCGAGGTATAAAACCTCACCTACAACAATGCAAACACCGCGCTCAACAAAGCGTAGGTGCGATTTTACATCGCGCTTTGGCTTTTAATTTGTAGATGGGTTTATTCGCTGCAACCTTGTACACGCCTAAACACAATGCGAGGTATAAAACCTCACCTACATTAATTTAAACACCGCACTCAACAAAAGCGTAGGTGCGATTTTACATCGCGCTTTTGGTTTTAAACAAAGCTCACTCATACATCTGTAGGCGCAAAGCTTGCTCGCGCGAAAAGCGAAGCTTTTAAAATAATTTACTTATATCGCATTGGCGACGGCAACCAAAAAAAGACAAGCGCCGGTATCTCTTTGGAATCACACAGCCCCCTCAATTTCACTTATCTTTAAACACAAAATTATTATGAGCGTAAACGCCATGAAAGCATCACTTTCACATCCCTGTACGCTGCCCAGTTCGGATATCTCTACCCTCTCGTTCAAAACTACGTTTTTCACCCATTTGCAAGCATCGCTTTCCTTCGCATTGCCTAAAGGGATTTAGGCACTTGGAATTTGTCGGGAACAAAATTCCGCCATGCGAGGTAATTACTCATTAATTATGTGTTTGCAGGTGAAGTTGAAGGGGATGATTACCAGGGCTTCAGTCTTTAAATATTTGCTGTAGGCACCCTACTTGCTCTCGTAGGAAGGGTAGCTTATTGAATTTCATATAACATTAGCAACCACAATTGCTTTACTCTTACTAAGTGAAAAGCAATTATGTATTGACTACTTAATTAAAAATCATTAGTCTTTTTTAAACAATTGAAAAGTAAGGATACTGATCATGGCTCTAGAAATTAGAATCTGCTTGGATGCAGTTACTGCAGAAGTAGTAAAATGTAAAACTGATAAAAACAATACTTTCTCACAAGATAACAATCACATAAAAAGTAAAGTAATCACCTCAGGTACACCATATATTTGGCGCAAAGAATACACTGACTCTTTAACCGCTCCTACAACAGAACAAAAAAATATAGTCAATCAATTTGCGCTTTTATCAGCACAATCAAGAAGAAACATAGCTGGAATGCTGCGAGATTTTGGCAGCGAAACATTACTTGCTATTTCTGACTTTCAAGCTCAAGTTATACCATTTTTAGCAAACAACACACATGGTATTGTTGGTTCAGGCGCCACATCAATAGAAGCTCGCAGTTCAAAATTTGTTACTTTAGCGGGTAAATATGAAGCATCTTTAAAAGATATACGGGCCGCACATAAGTCAGGCATGCCTAAATACCACATGGTCGCTTTAGAGCAAAAAGCTCTTGGACTATTTAAAGAGCTTCAAGTTAAATATCAAGCTGAACTACAACGCTTTATGAATACTAACCGTGCAAGTCGCAGAGGTACGGTTTGGTCTAATCCTAATCGTGGTGTTCACATAGCTAAAAGTGCCAGACACTCCACTAAATTAGATATAAGTAGCACCGCAGAATTTAGAAAAATTAAATATATTGAAAACACAGGACGTTGGCTTGGTAATGGAATGATCTTACTCGATGGCGCTTTTAGAGCAAACTCGGTTTACAACAATTACAAAAATGGTGGCGACTGGCAAAGAAGTCTATCAACTGAATTGGCCAGCTTTGGAGCCTCTACTGCATCTGGTATTTTTGTCGGTTCAATTACTACCACAGCACTAAGCTCTTTACTTATGCTAACTCCTTATGGATGGGTTATTGCTATAGGTGTAGGGTTATATGTCGGTTTTACAGCAAGTATTAAAATGAATAATTTTATGAAAAAAACTTCTGAAAACATATACGACAGAAAACCTATATTTGAAGGGACTTTTTAAATGCCTGCTGCTCATTTAGCTGGATATTCTCTGATCGTATTTATGATAGGTACTTTTGCCTCCGGCATTTTATTTTCGAGAATTTCAGTCAAACATATTAATAAAAATATGGAAAAAGATGGTGTGCTTCCCCCCAGTTGGGATAAAGGCATTGGCGCTAGTGTGTCATTTTATATATTTTCGATGTTTTTTGAACGCTCCCGTATACCAACTCCGATGTTTGATGGACGTTTTGTAGCCAAGTACTCACGTCCAATTGACAAAGTAATAGGCGTAGTCCACTTGATTTCAGTCACAGGAATGATGCTTTGCCTTTGTATTGTTTCTTATTTTTCAAAGTAGTTAATAGTAAGTTAAATTTACATATCCTAATGTTTTTGGCCATAAAAGCGTAGTCTTTAAATTATCGGCAGAAACTTATTTCGCACCTTGATTTTTACTTACAAAATTGTAAATAATTCATTCGAGTGTTTGCCTGATTGCTAGCGGCAACCAAAGAAAGACAAGCGCCAGTCTCTTCTTGGAATCACACGGCACCCTAAATTTCACTTATCTTTAAACACAAAATTAATATGGACGTAAACGCGATGAAAGCATCACTTACCTCGAATCCATGCGAAGTAATTACTCATTAATTATGTGTTTGCAGGTGAAGTCTAAAGGGGGAGAATTGCCTAAGCACCGGCCTTAAAATTTGCTGTAGGCGCAAAGCTTGCTCGCGCGAAAAACGAAGCTTTTAAAATAATTTACAAATATCGCGTTGGCGATGGCAACCAAATATTGATCTGATATACAGATAAGTTTTACTGCAAGTAATTCCCTGCTTGAGTTGGTGCTTATAGGCCCCCCATAAAAACCATTGTCGACTCCAGATAATTATGTTTTAAAGATTGTGACAAAAACTTATATTAGAAAATCTGAATAATGAATGAAAGGCTTTAGTATCTTGTAAAATAGTAACAAAATCAAAGATATTAGTTGGATTTGTATTTTATAGTACTGAGCATGCCTTAATCGCAGCAGTTATAGCTAAAGCACTTTGTTTAGAATACCCTCCGCCACCAGTGACAACAGTTGGTATTTCAAGGCTTTTCAAGTGAGAAAGTATGAATTTCTCCCGTTCAGCAACATCTTTAACGGTAAGTTTAAAACCACCTAATTTATCAATAGCCAACACATCTGTTCCGGCAATAACAAATGCTAGGGCATAATCAGCTTTTACTAACTTGAGTGCTTGATTTAACTTATCTAAATATTCATGGCCTTCAACACCACTTTTCAATGGAACGGGAAAATTGACTCTGTTACGCGTAAAATCAGAGGTTGGATAAATATCTGCATTATATACATCTAATAAATGGATATTTTCATTGTCTTTGAAAGAATAGGCATTACCGTTACCGTGATGCGCATCAACATCTATAATCAATACTTTATCAGTTTCACTTAATTGACCATTCTTACGTAATTGTTGATAGCTAATTCCAATATCATTATAAATACAAAAGCCTTCCATATTAACGTTGCTAGCGTGGTGAAAGCCCCCTGATAAATTCCACATAATATCGCCAGAGCCCAATGCCCTTTCAGCCCCAAGTAAAGTTCCCGCAACAGCTAAGCGCATAGGTAACAAAATTTTATTATCGAGAAAATTAAAGCTAACAAAAGGAATTTTAGGAACTTCCAAAGCCCTAAATACAAGCGTTTTACTTAAAACCAACTTTCTCATTAATTCATTGAGGTATTCATTGATCACGACAGATGAAACAGGCTCCATTGGATGGATTATTTCAATATTTAAGCTATCAAGCTCTGTAATTACTTTTGCAAACTTCTCACCATCAAACGGGTGCAAGTATTTTAGTAATCCTAATTGATAATTAAAGCGGGGCTCATAAATAATTTTCATGTCTATGCATTTTCCGTTTCTGCAAGTTCCTTAGCGTAACGTAATACTTCATGGGGTGTCCATATGCCCCCCCCCTAATGTTCTTGCTAATTTACCATATGCACCGGCATTAGGTTTAAAACTAGGCTCTTTATCACAGGCTACTTTTAAGCAATCCGCAACAACATTTGAACAATTGAATTTAGCTAGTTGGTATTGTGGTATGTTTTCCATCAAAGAAACAACGTAATCTTCTAGGGCACTAGTGTTAGCGTCTGAAATAGTAACCGTTATTGGACGGCGGTTACCCTCACTTTCAATATCAAACTCTAAAGCTTGCATAAAGTGCCCTGGACGGCGTCGCTTTATTTTTAAATCTTTCTTACCAGCATCATCAGCTGGCCAAAAGCTAATGTAAGTAGTACCAAATGAAATTGAAGCATGACCAACCATACTTCCGTGAGGTAACCAGACGTGTACTTTTAACATATCAAAATCCTTTTAAATTTCCTAATTTAGGTTCACTCTATATTCCTACGATTCAAAAATCAATTCAAAACATAAGTTGATCCTTAGGTTTTTTTATTATGATTGATAAATTTCGAGGCTTTGCAATAGGATTCCTTAATACCCTATATTAAGTTTAATTATGAACCTGATGATATTGATGACGTTGATTTCAGAATATCGCGTTGGCAACCAAGAGGCGCATAGCGCCAGTCCCCCCTTGGAATCACACGGCCCCCTAAATTTCACTTATCTTCAAAAACAAAATCAATATGGACGTAAACGTGATGAAAGCATCACTTCCCTCGAATCCATGCGAGGTAATTACTCATTAATTATGTGTTTGCAGGTGAAGTCGAAAGGGGGGAGAATTGCCTAAGCAGCAGCCTTAAAATTGGCTGTAGGCGCTCAGCTTGCTCGCGCGAAAAGCGAAGCTTTTAAAATAATTTACAAATATCGCGTTGGCGATGGCAACCAAGGGGCGCATAGCGCCATGTGTTCATTATTGAAATACATTATTTCAACAGCTTTATATACCTGAAAATTCTTTCATCCATTTTAAAATAGGCTCTTTGTTTGGGCTATAGTAACTTAAATGCGGCAAGCCTATTATTGCAGTTGACCTACCATTAATATCAGCTTTAAAACCATAACATTGCCTCTCTCCATGCTCTGCTGGAATGGTTTCAAAAGTATTTAAATTACTTTCATCACAGTACATCGATTTTAAAAAGCCAAACGGTGAGTGAAGTTTGCCATTTCCAAAAGTGATGATTACTTTTGGTCTCACTATTTCTATAACAGCTTGATGAAAAGGCCAAAAAGTACCTGCAAAGCCAAAGTTATAATCTTCGTGAGATGATGATTTTGAAGTGGTAAAAATTAAATTGCTAGCACATACATCAGCCACACTTTGGTCCAGTCCTTCAAGTAAACCTTGAATTCGCTTTTGAAGTGGAGCGGATCCTTTTGCATATTTATTGTTGCCTTGCTTAGAAGTCGATTTCTTTTTGGGTTTTTCCCATTCTTCATCTAAAAAAGCATTACTCGTGCGAACTAGTGTATCTGCCATAAAATTACCTAACTTGCATTCACCAGATCCACCCGGGTTTAAACCTAATAAATACACATCTCCTTTTTTTAAGGTTTCATGCGAGCTATAAATCCCCTCACCAAAGCGGTTATATAAATGACCAAATTGTTGTGTAGCTATGCCTAGCAGCTGTTCCTTCTTAATCCCTATATCCATATTTATTCCTTTTTTTCCTATTAAGACCTTATTGCAGAATATGATTTATACATTAAAAAATTGTAATAAACTAATTAAATGTCGAGGGTACTCTCAATGAAATTTTCTTAGCAGCAGCCTTAAAATTTGCTGTAGGCGCTCAGCTTGCTCGCGCGAAAAGCGAAGCTTTTAAAATAATTTACTTATATCGCATTGGCGATGGCAACCAAAAAAAGACAAGCGCCAGTCCCCCCTTGGAATCACACGCCCCCCTCAATTTCACTTATCTTTAAACACAAAAATCAATATGGACGTAAACGCCATGAAAGCATCACTTCCCTCGAATCCATGCGAGGTAATTACTCATTAATTATGTGTTTGCAGGTGAAGTCGAAAGGGGATAACTTCTTAGCATCATCATTTAATTACTCTCTCGGCTAATACTTAACTCACACGTTTGTACTTAATTACTAGTAACTTAGTCAATTATTACTTGTAGCTATACCGTATTTAAGTAAACTAACCACTCGCAAACAGGGAGTGGTTTTAATGCAGCAAATTGGTATTTACGAGCAGTTAATTACGCAAGTAATTAAGCAAAACCTAAATCGTGATCAGTTTTATGTGGGCGAGCGCCAGCTTGAAACGGCCGAAGCGGCAACTTGGCTTTCACGCTTTTTAAGTAAACTTGTAACGCATGCAATCGATGCCATTCCTAACTCAAACGAGCGCCTACAAGAACAAATTAGCCTAGCTAACAGCCTTGTACTTTGGCTTAAAGATCATATTTGCGATGACGAGCTAATTAACGAAAACCTTATCGACAGCCAAGGCCGAATACTTACCGCGCTATTTAATACCCAAAACCCTATTGCCGCCAACCTTAAAGATTACTCAAGCGATATATTCCCACTCACAGGCCTTACGCAAAGCGAATTATTTAGCGGTGCTAATGCAGGTATATCGCTCGAAACCGAGCTAAAGCGCGAAATTAAATCGTCCGACACTATTTATTGGCTTGTCTCATTTATAAAATGGACAGGGCTGCGCATTTTTAAAAATGAGCTTGAAGCATTTACCAAAAGCGGTAATAAACTCAAAGTTATTACAACTTCGTATATGGGCGCAACGGATGCTAAAGCCGTTGAGTTTTTAGCAAACCTACCAAATACCGAAGTAAAGCTAAGTTATAACAATCAGCAAGAGCGCTTACACGCAAAGTCATATTTATTTATACGCAATACGGGTTTTCATACAGGCTATATTGGCTCGTCTAACTTATCGCATTCGGCGCTTACCAGCGGCCTCGAATGGAACTTAAAAATTACCGCGCAAGAAATCCCGCACATAATAGCTAAAACCAAAAGTACGTTTGAAACCTACTGGGAATCAAAAGATTTCGAGCTATTTACAGGCGCTGTTGAGTGTAAAGAAAAGCTCATTAATTCACTTAACGAGCAACGCGGTGTTGGGCAATCAAGCAGCCAGTTTTATTTTGATATAACACCAAAAACGCATCAGCTCGCTATTTTAGAAAAGCTAAGTGCTGAGCGCAGCGTACATAATCGTTTTAAAAACTTAGTAGTGGCTGCAACCGGCACGGGTAAAACCATCATATCGGCGTTCGACTTTAAAACTGTTTACGATAAAAACCCAAACGCACACTTTTTGTTTGTAGCCCACCGTGAAGAAATACTAAAACAAGCGCAAAGCGCTTACCGTGGAGTGCTTAAAAATAACGACTTTGGTGAGCTGTGGGTAGGTAACTACAAACCACAGCGCTACAATCAATTATTTGCATCAATCCAAACGCTTAACAGCCAAATTGAATCGCTCAATTTAACTCACGATTACTACGACTACATAGTGATAGACGAAGTACATCACGTAAGCGCTGCCAGTTATCGCACCATTTTAAGCTACTTTACGCCCGCAATATTACTTGGCTTAACCGCCACACCAGAGCGACAAGATGGCGCAAATATACTCGATGATTTTTGCGGAGTAATAGCCGCTGAAATTCGCTTACCAGAGGCAATAAATCAACGCCATTTATGCCCGTTTCAATACTTTGGACTAGATGACGACACCGACCTAAGCCAAATAACATGGCGAGGCGGCCGTTACGATATAAGCGAGCTAAGTAACCTTTATACAGGCGAGAACAGCCGCGCTAACAAAATTATATCGAGCCTTGCTGATATAGTTACCAATGTTCACGCTATTAAAGCACTCGCGTTTTGCGTAAGCCAAAAACACGCTGAATTTATGGCTAAAAAGTTTAACTTAGCAGGCATAAACACCGATGTACTCACCAGCAAAAACACCAATGAGCGTGCAGCCAAACAACAAGCACTGCGCCAAGGCGAAATACAAATACTTTGCGTGGTTGATATTTTCAACGAAGGTGTCGATATTCCAGAAGTCGATACTTTACTGTTTTTACGCCCAACTGAAAGCCTAACGCTGTTTTTGCAGCAACTAGGCCGTGGTTTGCGTTTACCCGACAACAGCCAAAAGCAATGCTGTACCGTGCTCGACTTTGTAGGTAATGCTCGCCCAGAATACGACTTTGCCAGTAAGTTTCGCGCTCTCATTGGTAAAAGTAACCAGCCAATAAAAACCGAAATCGAAAACAACTTCCCGCATTTACCACTAGGTTGTCGTATAGAGCTACAAAAACGTACACAACAAACAATATTAAAAAATATTCAGCGAGCTATAAACTCTAAACGCCGTTTACAACAGCTTATAAATAGCTATTCGCAACATACTAATGACGCGCTTACGCTAAGTAACTTTTTGCGCATAAACCCACAAGTTACGCTTGAAGATATATACAAACCAAAAGACGGTAGACTCGGCGGCTGGCACTGGTTAAAAGGCGATGAAATACCCGCAAAACAAGCCAACATTTACGCCGCGTATTACCGCGCTATAAACACTCAATTACTCGGCTGCGACTCACTCAGTTACTTATGCTTTCTACGTGATTTATGTAATAACGACTTTAGCTTTGCCCCAACACCACAAAACCAACAGTACGCCATTATGGCGCATTACAATTTTTGGGATAGCACAGGCACAAGTTTAGGGTTTAAAACCCTTGAACAAAGCTTACAAGCACTTAAACACAAAGAGCTACAGCACGAACTTGCTCAAGTAATTACGCTATTAATAAACCGCATTCAACAGCAAGAAAGCGATTTAGCGTGCTTACCTAATCACGCAATAAAATTACACAGCCGCTACACACGCCAACAAATACTCGCCGCATTTAGGGCGCACTCGTTTGATAAAAAATCGACCGCACGCGAAGGCGTTCTAGAATTTAAAAACCAAAACCTAGAGCTGCTATTTGTCACACTCAATAAGTGTGAAAAAACCTACTCGCCCACCACGCTATATCACGACTACGCAATCAGCCCTATCCTGTTCCATTGGCAAACACAAAACAGCGCCCGCCCAGAACATGGCCGAGGTTTGAGTTATATTCAGCACCAGCAAACAGGCAAAACCATCCTGTTATTTGTGCGCGAACAAGGTAAAGACGAAAATGGCCGAACCATGGGGTTTGTAAACTACGGCGAGGTTAAATACCAAAGCCACAACGACAGTCAGCCAATGAATATAACGTGGGAGTTAACCAACCCCATGCCAAGTGAAATGTGGCGTGAGGCTGGGAAATTAGCGGTTGGGTGATAATTTAAATTAAAGGATTGTAAATGAGTGATTTTTTTCAAAACACCAAAATTATTGCAGCTCTAATTACAGCTGCAACAGCCTTAATAATTGCATCTACAGGTGCATTCGCTTTCTTTTACCGCTCTCGAAGAGATGATAAAAGAAATGCGAAAAAAGTATTATTCCTATTACTAGAAGTTCGTCATGCTATTAAGTTAAAAACTTTACCTATTGATGAAGTTGCTAAAGAGTACTGCGATTATGCAGCCAAAAAACTTAGTTCATTTACTCCTGAAGAATCAAGTATCTCTATAGATAATTTTGATCTTCGATCTATAGAAAAGCAACTTTCAGAGCAACTAGCGTCTATAGAAGAAAGCCTTACTGACAGCGTAATACCTGCACTCAATGATAAATTAACTGACTTAGCCGAAGATAATCCAATCCTAGCTTTTAAAATCCGAGGGAGAGACAATTTTTTAAAACTATTTGAAACTTCAAAGACTCAAATAACGAACCTTGCCATACCAAATACGGGGTTACCAACTGATATTGAAAAAGCTTTATTTGAGCGTATAGCAAAAATAATGTTGAGCCGTGTAGACAAAAGAAAGTAATCAGCATATAGATGATGCTATTTACGAAATAGCTAAATATTGTGGGCGAAGTCAGTTAAAAAAATGGCAAAAGTTAAAGAAGGAAACTGCTTCAGAACATGGGTTTGACTTTACACAATTAGACGAACTATTTGAGAGTTGTCGTTTAGCTATCATTGAATTAGAAAAAGAAGTCTTAGAAATATAAACCTCATCACTCATTACAAACAATATTTATAGCTCAACAAAGATCAAATCTATGCTAAAATCTAAGATGTGATTGTAAGTATGAGTTTATAGATGAGTCGTTCTGAAAGGTTACTTGAGAGTGATATTAAAGCACTAATATTGAACCGTTTAAAAGCTAAAAGAGCAATTAATTCAAAAACATTGTTGATGAATGAATTAACAATAGGAAACTTTGCTCGACGAGTAGATCTTGCAATTTTGCATGAAGGTAAACTAATCGCTTTTGAAATTAAAAGTGAAGCGGACTCTCTAACAAGGCTTAATGGTCAATTGAGTACTTATCAAAAATATTTTGATAAGGTAATTGTCGTTGCTGATACCAAATTCATTAAAAAATTGAAAGTTCTAGTGCCGGATAATATAGGGCTATGGGAAGTAAAAAAACCAACAATAAAAGTAATCAAAAGGGGAAAGTTAAATAAAAAAAATTGAGAACTCAAAGCTTTTAGATTTCATGGATGTAGTAGATATGAAAAAATTAGCTTCCCAAGTTAAAATCGACTCAAACAACTCCCGTAGCTCTCTTGAAAATGCACTATTACCAATCCCTAACAGCACTTTAAGAAAAGGGGTATTATCTACGATTGACCGTAAATTCTCGCTAATATCCAGTAACTTTTTAACAATGGTTGGTAATGATTGTATCTCTAATAATCACATTCGCTATTTGAGTCGTTACCACAGGGATAGAGCTGTACAAAAAGAAGAAGCTAATAGAGCTAAAAGCTTTTGGCTTGATTTCGACTCTCATATACAGCTTCTTAAAGATGACATTAAGTCAATGAACTCTTTGACTTAACACTTAATTAATCAACCCAATCGTCGTCAGTATCATCTACATACACAACTTCATCATAATGGAGTTGTGTATGTAGGTGTTTATTGATTCGAACAGCCGTTGCTTTCATTGCGTTATTAATGCCGTAGTCATCTCCTTTACTTGTTAGTTCTATTATGTAATTAGCCCACAGCCCTAAATCACTCTCCCAATATGGCTCAAGCATTATCTTTTGTGCAATTAAAGTATAAAGTTCTTTCTTTTCTTCTTTTTTAAGTTCACTAGGCAAGCTTGCATTATTATCGCTAAACTCCATACGAATAAAATTCCACTCATCTTTACATGAATAATCGATCCTAGGTGGTGGGACTCCCGCGCCACCACTCATTTTCGTAGCTCTTGTACTTCCACGATCAGAATATATTAAGTCTGGAAAGTCTATTTTTAGCTTATTGTATAATGCTCGTTCATAAATAGTATTTACGCTTCGATAATAACCACCAAAGCCATCAGGAAAAGACGTTGATGAGACGCTTAATAATGCATTTGGTAAAGCTTGTTGTATAACTCTTAAATAATTAGCTATATCTTCTTTTGCATCAACTTGCGCTTTTGTGATCTGTTCTAAGTCCAAGACAATAAATAAGTCTTGAATATTTACAAGCTCCGGTAAAATATTTTGAGTTACTTTTGATTCTATATCGAAAGGCTTAATTATAACGACCACCCCTCTTTGCAAAGAAGCTAATGTATTTAATTGATAAGCAAACCCACTTAAATCTTTCAGTTGAACAGAAGGTATGCAGTTTTCATGCTCTTTTATGAAGTCACACCAATTTCTATAACCATTGCTTGAATCAATAAGCTCTTCAAGTTCAAAATGTACCTGCCTGTATTTAGCCTTATCTCTCTTGGCTAAATCTGAATAATCAATATCAGCGATCCAATAGTTATTTTTCCCAATCGTCGACTCTATTTTTTCAATGGTCTTGCTCAACTCTTTAGTTGTCGCCCAAGACTTTAGTGGGAATATCGGCAGAATTAAATCTTTATCTTTGTTTGGAAGCTCTTTCAATGCGTTAAGCTCTGATGGACTAATAGATAAAATTGGGGAATACTTATATTTGAAATTTGTAAACATATTAAAACCCTTTTTTACCTAGTCGTATTTCCATTGCAGGTATTGATAGTTCAGCAAGATTAGCCAAATATTCTGTTTTAACTTCCAATCTTGTATTAGATGGAAATTCAATGCTTTCAATTAAAGAAAATGGCATCACAATATCAGCTGCGAGTCTATTTGCCTCAACTTCTAATTTATCCGATAAAGCAGACCTAAACAAAATAGTATCCTCTATTCCATCCTTCAATTTATCTCGATGAAGTAAAAAATGTGCAATTTCATGAGCTAAAGTAAAGCGTTGACGACCTAAAGAATCATGTCGATTGATCTTAATTAACACTGCTCCATCTTCTTCTTTTATTTGCCCCGAAATCCCTGGCTTTAAAGTTGACCTTTTAACGACTATATTAAATGCCTTAGCAATTGCACCTACTTTAACCGGGAAATCGCGTTGAAAACTAAGAATAATATTAACTTGTTCATCGGTTAACCTGTACCATTCTTGACAAACTTTCATATTAGGCATCCTCAGAGTAATCAGGAAAGTCTTCTGTTGACAAAATACCTCTATATACAGCTCTCTCAACAGCAGAATTTATAACATTATTAAAATCACCATTTTCAATCGCCAAAGTTAAAGCCGCTTCTGATTGCATGATTGAATCTTTTACCGAAGCATCTACAGATGCAGTCTTTATATTTCTATACCCCCAAAATGCCAGTAATGCTATACCGACACCCAAAACAGTGACTATAACGGCTACACAAGCAAGTAAAAAACTACCCCAACTATTTTGTGAAACATTCAGCTGAATATCCTGCTTATTTTGAGATATGTTTTTCCTATTATTGACTAAATCGATTGCTAGGCCGCTAGTGTGATTTGCAATTTCAGTATTATTGGCTTGAATTACATTAATAGATTGATGTAAATTTTTAAGTTGAGTTTCTAAGCTCTGGTAATGCTTTTCAAGTTGTTCATACTTTGTCTTTATATCAATTTCGCTTTTATTGATTTTAACTTCAGTATCCTGCTGTGCACAACACACTGAAGAAAATAATAGAAAACCAATTACATATCTAGTTTTAAATATTTTCATTTTTCACCTTAATGTCTTCGAATCTAAAATATCTATATTTTGCTATGAGTACCAATCTACCAACACACGCCAATTCCCCGTGTTCACACCTGAAACTTTGTTAATGATGAGTAATTTACAGCATGGATGCTGTACAAAGCGTAGCTTGGCCATGGATGGCCTATCTACGCTGGTTACATTCACATCATTAACGTAAGTTGAAGATACAGTGTGATCCTCGGGTGCGCCGTGGGTGACGAGTGACCGAAGCGAAGCTTCGCAGCACGAGGAAGTGGAAGCATGGATGCTGACAGGAACCCAGCTTCATGGACGAATTACCTCGTACAATGTCAAAACATCTCTCAAATGCCGCCCTTTGGTTGCCATCGCCAACGCGATATAACCTCGAATAGAGGTTTTTAATCCTTTAAACCCACATCAAAACACCAATTTATGAGCGCGATATAAAATCGCACCAACACATTAATTACACCGAAGTTTAAAAGCTTCGCTTTTCGCGCGAGATAAACTCCCGCCTACAGCACGAACTACAAATTCTGCCTTACACGTCATACCTTGGCTTTTCTTCCGCTACTAAATCAAGCCCTGTACTTGGTTGCTGATATTTAAAACTAGCCGCTTCTTCAAAATAACCCTTTTTTACCCATAACTTTGCACTGTTAGCCTGTGCAACCTGATACGCCCAATCACTAACCGAAAGCGACTTATCTGAATCGCAATTAAAGTAATCACTAAGTTCATTTGTTAAATGCTGGTTATTAATCACTAAATTTTGTTCTTGCCAACGTTCGCGGTGAAGTTGCGCAGCTAAAAAGTCACTTTTACTGTTATTACAGGTGCTGTGTGCTGCCACAAAGTTATGACCTAAATCATTTGCGTAGCGAGAAAACGGTATAAAGTGATCAACCTCGGTTTTACTGTTCAACGGTTTTTGGCAATAAAAACAATTACCGTGCTGAAGCTCTATCAACACAGGCTTGGCCTTACTCAGTGCATTGCGATCAAAGCCGAATAAAAATTCGTGTAATTGGCTTTGTGGGCCAATTAAGGCTTGATTATGCTTAATACTTTGAATTTTTTGCAGCCATGCATTTTTTGCTAAATAAACAACTAAGTCGTAAAAACGCCTAAAGCAGCCTGCAATATCTTCATTTAAGGTGATGTATGATTGGCCTTTAATATGGGGATACAAAAAACACTCTTCTTTGCCATTTAATTTTTGTAATAACCATAGCGGGCCCTCTTTAATGGTTTGTAATGTTGAGCTGCGTATATTTTTCCAACCGTCGCTCTTTTTTAATTGGCTAATTGAATTAATATTATTTAATTTTGCATCATGAAGCGTAGTTATAATTTTGGCTTGTTTATTAGAGTTGGTATTTTGTAAAAGTAGTTGCTCTCTATTATTACCAATTGCGCCAAATGGCGATGCTTGGTGCCAATATAAAGTAATAAATTTATCGACTAATTCATCAAATTTTATTTGTAACTGTGCTTGTGGATCAGCGTGATGTTTTTCGATACTAATATCAGCCAGTGCATGTAAAAGTGCAAACTTATAAGTAGCACTAAAATCACCTTCAACTAATAAGCGCTGAATATAAGCAATAAAGTCGAGCTGTTGCTGCATTGCTCCAATCATAAAACGTGCACTACTTTTATAAGCGCATTTAGCCACACTTCACTTTCGCGCTCTGGTCGCTTGTCAACGCTTTGCCATTGTTTAATAGCTTTTAACTGCGTATGACTAAGTAAATGCGTTAAAGCATTTTCGTTTAAATCGGTAAATTCACGACCATTATGCACACGCTCTGACTCGCCATATTTAAACGATACATACAAAACACCATTGGGTTTAAGCGCATTTTGTAGGTTTAAAAACACCTGCGGTAACTCAGCTTTTGGAACGTGCAATAAACTAGCGCAGCACCAAATACCGTCGTATTGATTTACACAATTTAGCTGTTGGAATGTTTTAACCGCTACAAGTTGTTGTAAATAACTGCTTGCCAACTCTGCCAGCTCTGGGCTTGCATCAAACGCACTTACAGTGAAACCCTGCGCTTTAAAAAATGCGGCATCGCGTGCACTGCCACAACCGGCATCTAAAATACTCCCGTGTTGTGCAACGTGCGGTAAAAACTCAGCATAAAGCGCCGACATATCAACGTTTAGTGTTGAGTCGCTAAAGGCTTTGGCATTTTGGTCGTAATAAGTAAGTGTGGCGTTTGACACGAGACTCACCGCTCCTTGGCTAATCGTTTAACAGCTAAGGCACTGTTAATATTGCATTCATTATTTGCTCAATCTACAGGAACAAGTGCATTAAATACAGGTTTAATAAGTAGAAATTTTTAAATTAATACGCTGTTATTATTAAGCGCTGATGTGAGTACTAAGCGCGACATAAATCACGCTTAGCACTTTTTACGCGTTTAGTTATTACTTTTTTCTTAGCCAAAAAAGACTCGCGGAAACCGAAATCCATGCCTGTTTACCTAACGACTCAAGGTAAACACCCACCTCTTCTTTACTGCCTGGGCTGTAATATGGTGGCTGTTGTTCTTTTAGTTTTTCTTGGCCGGTGAGTATTTTGGTAAAGTGTTTATTTTGCTGCTGGAGCATTTTTTTGTAATCGTTTGCGGGTTTTGAATCGCCATGCATTACAAAAGCACTTAGCGCACGGCTTGCTGTTGCGTGTAGTTCTTGAAAGTCAAAGTCGGCTAATAAAGCCTCTAACTTCTCCCACTCTTTATTTATAATTAGGCAGTTCATTAATAAAAAGCGGTTTGCTTGATTATCGTTTGGGTTTAGCTTTAGTAACTCTTCGAGTTCTGATTGTGCTTTTACGGTATAACCATGCAGTGCGTGTATTTTTGCTCGATGCGCGCGAAGCATCATATAGGGGCGAGTTTCTTGTAGTCCCCAAAAATGCCCAGCATTGTCTTTAATAAATTGCTTAGTTATAAGCCCACCTTCCATGATTTCTAGCAACATTTGCATTGGCTCAAGCGCTTTTAGCTCTGTATCGGCGAGTACAAGTCCAAGTAATTCATCAAGCTCATCTAACTCATTTGGTTCTTCGTCTAAAAAGCTGTTGTTAAATACAGCCTCATCTTCGTCACTTAAAGTTAGGTCGTTACTAAATCGAAGTTCAAAAATAGCGTCGGCCATAAAATAAACATAATTACGTTTATATTCTTGGGCGTTATATTGGGCAAATTCACCAAATTCTTTTGCTGCTGCTTTTTCATTAGAAAATGCTTTTAAAACGCTGTTTAGGTTATTAAGAGCCTGTTTTTGCTCTGCATCGAGCATGCGTTTATTTATATGTTTAAGCGCCTGTAAAACCCCTTTACAGTAACTTGGTAGGGGCATATTAGGTTTTAGTGAATCACGGTAATCTTGTTTAGATAGGCTACACTTAGCAGGCATTTTTAATTCGTTTTGAATTACTTTTTCCATGCACTGGTTATACAGAGCCATTAAGCTTTCTAAGTATTTTAGTTCAGTCGCATTTTGAACATTAAGATCTCCAAATAGATCTGGTTGCCACTCACTAGGGTTAAGCATTTGTGGTAATACACCCAACCCCATTAAATAACCCTGAATAAAGTAATAATCTGGTTTTTTAGTGCTCAATTCACTGAGTTTTACAACATCGTTACGTATTTTGGTTGGCGACATAACTTGCTCTACTATTCATAAATTTATTTGTAGTGTACCGATTGATAAAGTTAGCAACAATATTTTTTCTTAAGTTTATAAAATAAGTGCAATTGTTAAACTTAAACGCTCAGCTACCTTTCTCTGCTTAGTGAGCTATTTACATTTTTACACAACCCCAGCACTAAAATGCTCAAGCTAGTTTATACTGTATTAAAAACAAACAATAATTAATTGTATTAGAGGCGTAATGAATAAACTAATAAACCTATTTATTTGCTTAATTTTTAACGTGTCGCCTACTGTGTTTGCTTGCGAAAGAACTTTAAGTGTTGCATCGCACGATGCATTTTGGCCGCCATATGTGTTAGGTATTAATGGTGAATTACAAGGCGCAGAGGTAGATGCACTTAACATTATATTTGCCGGCTCGCCTTTTTGTTTTAAGGTTGAATTACTGCCTAATTCAAAGCGCGCTTTTGTTGAGCTTAAACATGGCCGAATTGATTTAGGCTGGGCGGCTAGCTATACCGATAATCGTGCTAAATATGTTCATTTTAGTGAAAGTTACCGTACGGAGGTAATGCGTTTATACGAAAACAAAAATAACCAGCACAATGTTGATATCTTAGAAGATATTTTTAAACAAGGCCTTACTGTAGGCGCTAACTTTGGTAGTTATTACGGTGAAGAATTTGAACAATATAAAACAACGTATAAAAAACAAATTGAGTACACCAGCGCAGTGAGCAAGCGCTTCGAAATGCTTAATAAGCAACGTATTGATTTTGCAATTGAAGATGAGCTAGCGAGTGCTTATTTTATTAAACGAAGCTCAAACTTAGCACCGGTTAAAAATATCAAATTTATAAATAAAGACGCAATACATTTAATGCTAAGCAAAGATACGGTGTCGGTTGAAGAGCTTGAAGTAATAAATAAACACATAAAAAACAATCAAACGGCACTTAAGGCGCTATTTGAGTAATGTTTAATTGCCAGCTATAACCGCAAGCGCAATTAATTGGAGTGTAATGAAAACTATAATAGTCGTTTTTGCTGTATTACTGTTAAGTACCTTTAATACGCACGCATGTAATAAAACTTTTGAAGTTGGCACAAATGAAAATTACTGGCCACCTTATGTTGAGCTAAAAAACGGGGTGTTGTCGGGTATTGAAATTAACGTTATAAAAACGTTGTTTAAAGGCTCCCCTTTTTGCTTGAAATTTAGCGTATTACCTAGCTCTTTACGCGCACAAGAAGAGTTAAAGCAAGGCCGTATAGATATTATGTTTGCGGCAACTAAAACTAAAAAACGAAGCGAATTTGCGTATTTTAGCCAAAGCTACCGTGACGAGGTTATGCTGCTTTATAAAAATACGCTTTCCCCTAATTTAAGTTCAATTGAACAACTATTTAGCCAAGGCTTTAGTATTGCCGTTAATCGAGGTAGTTATTATGGCGCGCAGTTCGAGCAACTTAAAAAAGCATATCCTAAGCAAGTTGTGCTTATTTCGACTGCCGATAAACGCTTTGAAATGCTTAATAAACAGCGGGTAGATTTTGTGATTGAAGACGCTTTGTCGGGGCTGTTTTTTTTGAAACAATCATTAAATATTGAACCGGTTACTAATATGGCATTTTTTAATAAAGCCCCTGTGCATTTAATGCTGAGTAAAAAAACGGTTACGCTTGATGAACTATCGGTTATTAATCAATTAATTCAAAAAAATAAAAAGGCCACAGAACGTATTTACCAAACTTATTAACTGTTTTGAGCTGTAAAATCACTTATCGCTATCTGTTTTTGCTTTAATTTAAAGCGCCTTTTATCTTCCCTTCCTCTTGGCTGATCTGTATAATTCGCCAGCTAATTTACCCTATTGTCTGGTTCTTGTTTGTGGCGTGTTGCTGCAGCGTACTCCTGTCAGTACTTATCTAGGATTACCTTTTTTGATCTCCACCGCAAATATTACGATGCAGTTTGGCGCAGAGCCGTTGTTTGAAAACATTTCAGCTAAATTTGGTAACGGTAACCGTTACGGTTTAATTGGCGCTAACGGTTGCGGCAAGTCGACTTTCATGAAGATTTTAAGCGGGGCGCTTGTGCCAAGCGCGGGTAATGTATCTATTACTCCAGGGTTAAAAGTAGGTAACCTAAGCCAAGACCAGTTTGCCTTTGAAGAGTATAGCGTTGTAGACGCTGTAATTATGGGTGACGTTGAGCTTTGGAAAGTAAAGCAAGAACGCGAACGTATTTACTCTTTGCCAGAAATGAGCGAAGACGATGGTATGAAAGTAGCTGAACTTGAAAGCGTATTTGCTGAAATGGACGGTTACACGGCAGAAAGCCGCGCTGAAGAAATTTTGCTAGAAGCGGGTATCGATAAAGAATTTCATTATGGATTAATGGCAAACGTTGCACCTGGTTGGAAGTTACGTGTGCTTTTAGCACAAGCGTTATTTGCAAACCCAGACATACTGCTACTCGATGAGCCTACCAATAACTTGGATATTCATACAATTACGTGGCTTGCCAACGAGCTTAACAAGCGTAAATGTACGATGATTATTATTTCGCATGACCGTCACTTTTTAAACTCTGTATGTACACATATGGCCGATATAGATTATGGCGAGCTGCGTATTTATCCTGGTAACTACGAGAAGTTTTTAGAAGCAGCAGGGCTGCAGCGCGAGCAACTTTTAGCTGAAAATGCTAAAAAGAGCGCTGAAATTGACGAGCTACAAGACTTTGTTAACCGTTTTGGTGCTAATGCTTCAAAAGCAAAACAAGCAAGTTCACGCGCTAAAAAAAATGGATAAAATTAAACTTGATGAAGTTAAATCGTCGAGTCGTATGAGTCCATCGCTTTCGTTTGACGAAGGTAAAAAAATGTATCGTCAAGCGCTTGAAGTTAACAAGCTTGGCCATGGTTTTGATGGCGAAAAGTTATTCACTGGCGGCGACCTACTACTAGAAGCTGGCGCTAAGCTTGCTGTTATTGGCGAAAACGGGGTAGGTAAAACTACTTTTTTACGTTGTTTAGTTAACGAGCTTAAAAGTTTAGAGGGTGAAATTAAATGGTCTGAAAATGCGACCTTTGGTTATTGCCCGCAAGACAGCACTAAAGATTTTGATAACGATTTAACCTTGTTTGATTGGATGTCGCAGTGGCGCACAGTTAATCATAACGATTTAATGGTACGCGGCATGCTGGGTCGTTTGTTGTTTACAGCTGACGATTCAAATAAAAAAGCGCGCAACTGTTCGGGTGGTGAAAAAAACCGTTTGTTATTCGGTAAGTTAATGATGCAAGACGTTAACGTACTGGTAATGGACGAACCGACTAACCACATGGATATGGAAGCCATTGAAGCGCTTAACAATGCGCTTAAAGACTTTGAAGGTACGCTAATTTTTGTAAGCCATGACCGTGAGTTTGTATCGTCATTAGCGACGCGTATCATTGATATTAAAGATAAAAAAGTAATCGACTTCCAGGGTACGTTTGACGAATACCTTTCAAGTTGTGAAGAGAAAAAAGCGTAAATTTTTCTCATTACTTTTAAAA
>NZ_BADY01000087.1:0-12410 GCF_000241185.1 Pseudoalteromonas sp. BSi20495 | reverse complement strand
ATAAATAAACGCAGTGCCTGTAGGTGCGAATTTACTTCGCGCTCAAGTAACTTATCTATTACTTAGCTCTTTATAAAAGCACCTTAAAAATTAAGTAAATTAGCGGGAGAATATTGGTCGGTAAGCACTTTCGTATCAGCAGGCCAATCTTGACCGTCTTTTGTAAAATGCATAAATTCGCTAATTGCTTTTATATCAATGCCGTATTTTGCCAAGCGAGGCTCAAGTATTTTAACCTGTGCCTTTATTTGCTCGTTAGTTGGCGGCGCTTTAAGTCCCGCTAAAATAATACGGTTACTACGATTTTCACGGCTTACATTTATAAAGTCGCCAAATACAGCGTGGTAAGTTGCCGACTCATGCTCATAAAGCTTACTACTTGAAAATGTATTTGCAGCTATAACACCACCTTCGGCCAATACGCTTTGTACCTCTTCAAAAAACTCTTTAGTGAGTAAATGCTCCGGAATATAGTCGCCGTTAAAGGCATCTAAAATTATCCAATCATACATTTGCTTTTTAATAGCGGCGCGTTTTATAAAAATACGGCCATCTTGCACGCTTGATGTCACTAAGTCGTTTTCTATAAAGTTAAAGTAATCGCGTGCAACTTTAGTTACAGCGGGATCTATTTCTACATTATGAATTTTTGCTGTGGGGTATAGTTCATGAATAACATTAGAAAGCGTACCGCCACCTAATCCTATAATAAGTACATTTTTAGGGTTATCGGCTACTAAAAGGCTGGCAAAAGTAAGTTTAGTGTAGTTAAAAACAAGTTTGTCAGGGTCATTTTTGTACATGCAGCTTTGGCTTGTTTGGCTACTTTTAGTATTAAATTTAAGACAACGTAAGTCGCTAGTGTCTTCAACAATAATATTGCGATAAAGCGAGCGCTCTTCATGAATAACCTTACTAAACGCAACCCCCGAAAACACGATTAACGGCAGTAGTAAATATTTAAGCATGAGCAAGCTCCTTGTTATTCACCAAGCTATTAACAACAATAGCCACTAAACCAAGTGACCCAAGCGTTAAAGCAAAAGCGCCAATAATTGTATTTACGTCAAACGCGAGCACAAAGTAAAAAGAGGTGATAATAGTACCCAGCGCACTGCCAAGCGTACTTACAAAGTATAAACGCCCCGCTACTTGACCACTTTTATCGCTATCGGTTACCAATAAACGTACTGAGTAGGGCGAAATCATACCTAAAATAACGGTTGGAATAAAAAATAATGCAGTTGAAGCTAACAGCGAACCATAACGGCTATCTTCAATATGCGTGAATATAAACTCCATTATTGGCTGCGAAAATAACGTAATAGGCACCACCATAATGCTGGCGACTAAAAATATTAAACCATATTTAGTAAGCGATGCATTTTTAGTACTTAGCTTACCGCCAAGTAAATAACCAAATGATAAGCTGAGCATAAACACCGTTATTATGCTGCCCCATATATGTACACTGCTCCCAAAAAAAGGCGCAAGTATTCGCCCTCCTAAAAGCTCAATCCCCATAATGCAAAAACCACTGCAAAAGGCTAAAAAATAAATTAATGCGTTTGTTTTTAAAGTCATGTAATTATCGTTTTGTAACTTAATAGAGTTCCATACTAACGTGATGTAAACATGCCCGCTAGTGTAAAAATCACTCAAGGCAAACCTTTTAAAAGCAAATTAACCGTGTTTCATACTAGGGCCTGTTTATCTTTCGAGGTTGAATTTGCAGCAGTATGTTTGGTATTTAGGCAAGGCAGCGCCTATGTAGTGTGGTTATTCCCCATAAATAGGCGATAACGTAGAATAAATGCCAAACATGCGCTGCCCGAAGGGGTCTGCCTAGGGGCAATTAACTCTTTGTTGCTCGGTTTTTACTTAGCCCACTAGGTTACAAACCTCGCGTCGCGATTAAATCGCCCTTAGATTGAACAAATTTCAACCCTAAAAGGTCAACAGGCCCTAGCGGCGCGCAACAAAGCAACTCAGTAATAACCTAAGTTTGTCGGTGCTCAACATGGTAGTGAAAAGGCATTAATCTCTTTATCTAATGTGTATTATTCACAGCAGCTTGGTGAAAAAAGTTTTGCAAAGTCTTACGCGCTAAACCGATTAATTATGGAAATCACCGATAATAATGATATTTATAATCGCTATGCGTGGTTTGAGCAGCGACAGTATCCGCAACTTAGCGAAAGTGAACTTGCCAGTGCAAATGAAATAATAGAGCAGTGGAGCGCAATCATAAATAAAAACGGCACCGTATACCCTCACGATTAGTAAAAATAAAAGCGCTATAGCTGAAACAAAAAGGCTGCACTAATAAATACTGCGGCCTTTGTTTTTAGCTCAATGCTTTTAATAAGCGCCTGCGCTGTAAATTAGCTCGTAGCTGTGGCTGTAAATCTCAAGGATGTTGCCAAACGGGTCTTCCATGTAGATCATGCGGTATGGCTTTTCGCCAGGGTAGTAATAGCGCGGGGCTTGCATACGCTTTTTACCGCCAGCTGCTACAATACGCTCTGCTAAGCCTTCTACATCAGGGTCTTGAACACAAAAATGAAAGATCCCTGTTTTCCAGTATTCAAAGTTGTCTTTTGGGTTTTCTTGGTTTTTAAATTCAAAAATTTCTACACCAATACGATCGCCCGTTGAAAGGTGCGCTATTTTGAATTTTTCCCATTTTTCACCAAATACTTCGGTACACATTTCGCCAATGGGGCTTTTGTCTTCGGTTATTAAAGTGGGTTCCATAATGGTGTACCAACCCATAACCTTAGTGTAAAACTCAACGGCTTTTTCAACGTCGGGAACCGAAATACCAATGTGCGAAAAACTACGTGGGTATGTATGACTCATAATGCTTCCTCTTTAACGTGTGACTTATCTTGTGACTCGTTGATGGAGTTAGTTTACGAATCGACAAACATTAAGTAAAATTATCATTGATCATAACTTTGAGTACGTTTTGTAATGATAAATCCGACATGGTTAAACACATTTTGCACCTTGGTTGAGGTAAATCATTTTACCAAAACAGCTGAGCGCCTTTATATGACGCAGTCTGGTGTAAGCCAGCATATTAAAAAGCTAGAGCAACAAGTTGATTGTGCTTTACTTGAGCGCCACGGTAAGCAGTTTTCACTCACGCCACAGGGTCAAAACTTATATCAGCAGGGTAGCCAACTTATCAAAGAATGGCAGTTTTTAGAGCAGCAATTAAAAGATGATTCACCTTTTAGCGGAGCAGTAAAAATTCAATCGCCGGGCAGTTGTGGTTTAAAGTTTTACAATCAATTATTAGCACTGCAATGTGAGCATAAAGCACTAACTATTGATTACCGCTTTGCGCCAAATGTGAGTGTGGAGCAAGCTGTGGCAAATTACAGTGCCGATATTGGCTTTTTAACCCAAGCCCCTACACTTAGCGAAGTGATCAGTTATAAAATTGATAAAGAAGCGCTATTACTTATTACACCTGCGGGTATAAATACACCGAATTGGCAAACACTGTGTGAGCTGGGTTTTATTGCTCATCCTGATGCAAACCATCATGCGCAACTACTACTTAGCGAAAACTACGATGAATTTGAACATATTGAGCAAATAAAGCAGACGGGGTTTTCCAACCAAATTAGCTTAATACTAGAGCCTGTAAGTTTAGGCTTAGGTTTTACGGTATTACCTGCCAATGCGGTAGGTGCTTTTAATAAGCCTGAGCTTATTAAAACGCACTATTTAGCCAATCCCGTTAATGAGACTATTTATGCATGTCACCATCGAAATAGGCCACTGGCAAAACGGATGAATACAGTGATTGAGTTAATTAAGTCAAGTTAAGGTAAATACCTTATTTTTGTCTTTCGTCGTATTGAGTATTAAGCTGAATACCTTTTTCATAGCGCTGATTCATCGCAGTATCTGAACGGTTAAAATAATATAACCACTTCATGTACTGATTAGTTAAAGCCTGTCGATAGAGTCCGTTAACTTGAAAGCGTATCGCAGAGGTTTCGCTAATAAACGGTAGACGCTTTGCTTTACATTTGAGTTTAAGCCGTAAACATAGCTCTGTATCTTCAAAAATATCTATTAGCGGCAACATACCTACGTCGAGTAGAAGTTGTTTTTTTGCAAATAAACAATGGTCTAAATAATACACTCCCCGTTTATCACCGCGAATATGATTAGAATACCAAGAGGTAAACTGAAGTAATGGATGGCGTATATTAAATTTATGGGTAAATGCCCCCCACGACATCTGATCTGCGTGTTTGTTTAACGCATTCAACCCTGCAATATCAATTATGCTACGAGGGTGATGAAGCACAATTGTGTCAGCATTTGCTTGCACAATACCCGCATTGAGCCGGCCTGCTCGTGATGCTATATCGGTTTTAATTAAGCACACGCCCGCAGCATTAATTATATCGATGGTGTTATCGGTGCTTCCCCCATCCACACAAATTATTTCGCAGTTTTTTAAATGTTGATACGCCTTGAGGATCCGTTGTAAATACCCTGTTTTTTCTTCATTTAAAGTAGGAATAATAATACTTAACATACTTTTATAACCTCATAGTTCAGAATATTACTCATGAAAACTCACTTTAGCGAGCGAGAATAGATCATTAATTGTATGTAATAGAGCTTTACGTGCTGGGCGAGTATCTGACTGTAGATCAATAAATAATTTTTTAAGATCGCTGACATAATCAATATCGTAACCTGGTAAGCAATACTTCACCGATAATTTATTCTGCCTACACTGTTGTGATAATGATTGTGATAATTCATTCGTGCTCCAAGGTAAATGGGTTAATACTGGCCAAGGTACTTTGTTAGCCATAATGATGACGCCACCATCATCAGCGTGATGCAAAGCTACGTCATTACTTTGTAATGCACTAATCGTTGCCTCAAAATATTGATGGTTAAGTATTGGAGCATCAGTACCTATGAACACTAGTTGCTCATGCCCTTGTGCTCGCAGCTGATTATCAACATAGTTTAATCTATCGCCTAAGTTGCCTAACTGCCCAAGCGGTAATTGCGTTATTACGTGGGCATTACTTACTAAAGAATGCGCCCACTGAATATCGCTTTCGCTTGAACAAGCAATAACAACAGGCCCTTGCCAATTATTAGCATCTTCTATTGCGCATGCTAATAATGCATGTGTAATTTTAAGTGCGCATTGCGCATTCGAGCCTTCAGCAAGCCGCTGCTTACCTTGGTTGAGTTTAGGCCGTTTACAAAAAACAACTAACGTCGCTTGATTTATAACTAATCTAATTGTTTGTTTTGACGCTTTATTACTTTGGTTGATTTTATTCATTTTAATCACAGCTCACGTAGCACTAATAATTTTGTAATTCGTATTTATAACTAGGGCTTGTTTATCTTTCTAGGCTGAGTTTGCAGCCGTATGTTTGGTTTTTAGGTAGGGCTGAGCCTATGTGGTGTTGTTATTTCCCATAAAGAGGCAATAACGCAACATCAATGCCAAGCATGTACTGCCCTTAGGTCGTCCTAAAGACGACTTACTCTTTGTTGCTCGGTTATTACTTAGCCCACGCTTATTCATACTCACTACCTTTAAGCTGCGCTGTATTTTTAACACTGGATTGGCGAATAAATAACGTTGCAATCATGGATAAAATACCGATACCAGCTTTAATTGAGCCCATTACTGTGCCGCTAATTTTTGATTGTCCTATTCGCACTTTAGAGTCAACAGCGTATTCGCTCACTTGCATACCAAGAATGATCGCTTTAACCTGCATTTCTACAGTCCAGCCAAACGAGGTATCAGCCATATTTAAAGTGTGCAGCGACGAGAAGCGAATGGCCCTAAATGGCCCTAAATCAGTTGTTTTTTGCTGCCAAAATAGTGTTATTAAGTGGCTAGATAGCCAGTTACCAAAGAGTTGTGGTTTAGTTAAAGCTCCATTTTCAATGGTGCCTAAGGTTCTTGATCCAATAGCAAGATCGTCACCATTAACAATCCCATTTAGTAATGAAAGGGCTTGATCTACAAAGCAAGAATCATCACCATCTACAAAAAGTACAATATCGCATGAGGGAAGCTTAGCAATAGCGGTTAAGCAGGCAATACCATAACCAGGTGTACTTTGATGAACAACTTGAGCACCATTAGCGGTTGCTACTTTTGCAGTGTTGTCTGTGGAACCATTGTCACAAACAATAACGTTATCAATAACCGCCTGCTCATCAAACATTAAAGTAATCAAATTTCTGACCACAATGGAAATAGCTTGCTCTTCGTTAAGAGCAGGAATAACAACAGCAACTTTATGACCTTTATACATTTTTAATCTCAATAATGTTAACGCCGCCACGTGATTTTTCAGACATTTGCACAGGGCTAGCTGCGAGTGTATCTTTTTTGATAATGGCGGAAGTTTTTCGGTTTATTTCAGCAAAAGACAATGTGCCTGTTGGGCAGGTTTGTACACAGGCGGAGCAACGAACGCATTGTGGATCGGTCATTGGTTGGCCTTTACTTGCAAAAGCCATAACATCAATGCCTTGATGGCATACAGTTGTACATTGATTACAACTAATACATTTCGATTTTTCACTAACAATAGCAAAGCGACCAAAGCGACTGTATATATGCATTAATGCCGCTAATGGACAAGCAAACCGACACCATGTACGCCCTGAGTATTTAAAATAAAGGCCAAACCCTAAAATACCGGCTAATAAAATATCAACAACCCACTTATAACTAAATGCGTTTACTAATTGGTAGTCCTTGTTCTCGCCTTTTAAAAACAGATTAAACATATGGTTCATCCATGACTCAGGATATATCCACCCTAAAACACGAATGACTAATAACACTGCCGCGATTAATAAAATGAACTGACCAAGCATATTTAGCTTATTCCACTTAGAACCGTGTGGCATTTTATGGCGTTGCTGATCTCCCATAGTTTCAGCCATAGCACCGCAAGAGCAAATCCAACTACAATAAGCGCCTTTGCCCCACTTCATCACAATAATTGGAATAATAACGAATGTTTGAATAGCCCCAATAACTAACCAAGCAACTTGGGGAGTGTCGGTGAATACGGTATACACACCTAACGGCCAAGCGAAGATAAAACTATATGCATGCCAATAAGCGCGTGGGTGTCCCCATTCAGGCCATGTATGCGTCGCAAGTTCTTGCGCTGAGATATAACTGGGAAACAACGCATCGGCAAAGCTTTTGCCTATTCCTGCATCAAATACACCGTTATAGCCAAGTAATGGTAAAATTATTTCTGGCAATAAAAATAATGGAAACAATTGAATCGCAAACAAAACTGACGTTTGTACTGTTACATAAGGTGTTTTGCGTCGTTTAATTCGTTGCCAACCAAAAATACCAATTAATAGGGTATAAAGAACGGTGTAGTAAAACGAACGACTTTTTAAAGAAACCGCTATTGTGCCAATTAAGGTACTGCGATCATTCACTTGCAACTGCCACCATTCGCCAAAGCCTGCAATTAAGGTTGGCATTTGATCGGGATAAGAAAAAGTACTCCAAAATGAATTTAAAAAACCATAGCCTTTCCAATCGTATAATGCAGTTCATGCGACTAAAAACAGGGCAAAGAAAGCCCAGCCAGACCATGTGCTTTCACCACTGATATTGATTTTTGAACGTCTGAAGAAATCTAACGGGGCTTCACGACCAGTCGCTAACAACACGCTATCGTTATCTAATATTTCATCTGTACCATCTTTATTTTTTAACTGCACAGACCGTGGTGAAATTTTACTGACTTGAGTCGCCATTTTAAGCGTCACTTTGTCATCTTTTGCTAATTGAGTTACTTGTTCGACATTCTCTGGTCTTGCCCGGTTAAACTGAGTTTGTCGATAAGATAAAGTAACTTTAGCGCCTTCCTCTGCTGTTGCAATCGCAGCCTCTAATGCGCTATCACCTCCGCCAACGATTAACAGTTCTTTATCTTTATAGTATTGTGCGTCAATAAAACGATTTGCTACCTTTGGTAAATCTTCACCTTCAACATTTAATTTTCGATAATTTCCAGAGCGCCCAATAGCAACAATCACACGGTGAGCCACTAAGCTATCACCATTCTCTAAAGTAACACGTAGTTTGTTGCCCTCTTTATTTACATGGCTAACTTGCGCCAGTTTAGCTTCAATACTGTGGGCAGTAATTTGCTCTTTAAGTTCGCTCAACAGGTTTTCTTTATGACTTACTTTATTTGAAAATTGTAATTCGCCTTCAGGCTTCATGTCAGTGGGGTAAGTATAAATAGGTTTATTATTAGGAAAATTTTCAATCGTTGAAAATGGTTTATTACCTTCTAACAACGTAACATTAAGCTGCTGTTTTTTACCTTCAATAGCGGCAGAATACCCACTAACACCACCACCAATAACAATAATATCTACAACATCAGCTGTTTGCGTACGGGTACTAAAAGTAGTATCAGCAATAATGGTTCGAATAGCTTTAGCGCCCGTATCGCTGGAGAATTTAAGTAAAGGAATACCCGTTAAATCACCAACAACATACACACCTTTAATATTGGTTGTGCCATCGGCATTCACTAATGGTTGCTTTTCTACAGTACGATCAGGCCATTGTCCGTGCAACCAGTGATAATAATTATTAATAATGTTCAATTTGTATATTCCAATATAAAGTTTTATGTTTATGAATTATCAATGTGATTCAGCTTTGAAGTCTTTTTGATGCCGTGATAAATCAGCCTCAATAACGTTAACGCGTATAAAACACCTAAAAGTACAACAGGCCAAAGCGCAGGTTGCCATTGTTGACAGCAAAGGAAATTACCGAGCACTTCGTATGTCATGGGCATAAGTAATAACCAAGTAAGTAAATAAATATTTGGGCGCAAGGCAAGCAAGGGAACTAACGGGAGTAAATACCAAGGAAAAAGCACAGGGCTTAACATAAGAGGTAAAGCCAAGGCTGCTTGCATACAAAAATAAATAACCGATGTACTCATGTAGCGGGCTTTACTGTATCTAAAACTTGTATAAGCAATAAACAATACCGCAATAACTCCCATAACAAAAAGCGCTAAAACAACCTGAGAATTAGTTAATAGAGAATCAAGTGCAGTAAAAATAGGGGACGCATTACGCCATTTTTCAAAAAACACACTAATACTGCCTACGGGTACGTACCCAAGCGCAATGGTAGTACCATAAATTAGCGCGACAGTCGTAACCCAGCTGAGCACCAACATTAGAGCGGGTTTTAATGATTTTTGTAAAAAAAATAATGGCAGTAATAACATAACGGGTAAAATTTTCAGCGACATACCAATACCAATAGCGATACCGCAATATAAAAGTAATTGTCGCTGCCAAAAATAAATTGCGACAACAACTGCCAATGCAGAAAAAGCATCTATGTGTAACCCAACACCAGTTTCTAAAATCAGCAGTGGCGACAACGCAACAAGTGCTAAATTATTTAATTTGTTGGCCTTTTTTAATACTAAAGCCGACACGTACACCGTTAATAACCCTGCAAGTAATAGCAAAAACCGCCATACCAACTGTGCCTTTTCAACTCCAAATGATGATGAAAAAGTAAATAAAGCCAACGCTAATGGAGGATAAATAGTGACATAAGCTGCATGCTCTTTAGGTGGTTGCCACTGCTCTCGCAATTGTGTTAATTCAATCGCGTCATGGCTGATGCTATAAGGGTCGTAGCCTTCATATGCTATTCGCCCATCAAATAGGTAACGACTTGTATCATTAGAGGTATAAGGCTCAACGTCAATCAATACAATACGCATTAGAAAAGCGGTGATTAGTAGCAGCTTATAATTTTTTAAATAACGTGATTTAGGAGATAAAGACCAAGCTACCAACATAAAAAATGCCATTAAACAATATTGAATAATGGTATAAACTCCAATACTGCTAACAGGAAATTCAGTATTGCTTTGCGACGTATTTGCTAAAAAATAACTCGAAAAACTCAGGGCAATTAAACTAGCTAAGCTTATAAAATAAAGCCAAGATTTACTTTTAGTTGTGAAACTTGGCTTAAACAATTGCAGCTTCATTTTAAGCGTGTCTAGATAGCTGATAATGACTATAAAAGCTATTAACTGCAGACATAACAAACCCAAGAGCTAACAACGATACAAATGGCAATATAAACCAATATTGGTAAATAACAGCCCACACTAAAACTACGACATAGATAGCTGCAACTAAAAATTCAAAAATGGCACCTTTAGGAGGTAAAGGTTTATAGTGCGGCTTATTTTTAAAGCCCTGCGAAGCTTGATTTTCACTTTTATAAGTATGTTCTGCTTTTTGTAGTTCACCTGTTTTAGGTGTGCGGACAAATTCACTTTCTTTGCCCATTAAAGCTTCAAAACCAGCCTTAGAATTATTAATTGCCAACTGTATACCTAACAATACTAAGTTAGGTAATTTTGCTAATGCACGTATTTTTGAGCGACCTAAAACCACTTGACCAAAATATAGGTATGCAATGTGTCCGCCTGAAGACATCAATAATAAGGCAATATCAATCCACCAAACGTTTATGTAATCATATTGCGCACGTAAATATAAGCTAGGTAATAAGAAAAATAATGTATCTAGCATCATGACTAAATAAGCTAGGTTATTTGATAAATGAAACGTTGATTCAAGTTTTTTAACAAGCGGTATTTTTGCTTTCCATACTGTTTTTAGCATTTTAAGCATGACTTGTACGCCACCTTTAGCCCAACGGTACTGCTGAGTTTTAAACGCATTCATATCAGCAGGCAGCTCACCTGGACATGTTATATGATTTAAATACTGCATTTTCCAACCAGCTAGTTGAGCTCTATAACTTAAATCTAAATCCTCAGTTAATGTATCAGCACTCCAATGGCCTGCATCAATAATGGCTGAAGTGCGCCAGATACCTGCAGTCCCATTAAAGTTAAAAAGCATATCACTCGCACAGCGCACATGCTGTTCTAACCCAAAATGGGCATCGAGCATTACAGCCTGTGTTTTTGTTAATAAGCTACTACGACGATTTAAATGCTCCCATCGCAACTGCACCATGGCAATATCAGTTTGAGTGAAAAAATGAATACTTTTTAATAATGTATCCGGAGTAGGTATAAAGTCAGCATCAAAGATAGCAATAAATTCACCATCGGCCGTTGTCATTGCCTCTTTTAATGCACCAGCTTTAAAACCATGACGATTGGTTCGCTGTACGTGCTCAATATTTATGCCTTGTAGCTTATAATGCGATACACGTTCAGCAATAACCTCACTTGTATCGTCATTAGAATCATCAACAATTTGTATTTGTAAACGATCAGCCGGATACTCCAATAATACAATTGAATCAACAATCCTTTTGGCAACTAACCTTTCATTATAAAGTGGAATTTGAACTGTTATCTTTGGTAATTTCTCAAACATTTTAGGTGATTGAGGTGTAAAATTTCGATATTTAAACCATCGAAATACCATAGACAAACGGTGCAAACCAAATAAAGATAAAATAGCTAATAATAAAAAATGAACAACAAGTACTAACGAACCAATTAACGACATAATTTAATAAACCTTAGTAATACCAAATTGAATATTATTACCTTGCAAGATATTGCTACCGTAAATTTCACGTGTAAAAGTAAGCTCAATACCAAAGCCAGCTAATGACGAGTTTTTATCAAAATTCCAACCTGTAGCCAGTTCAAATTTTCCTGAGTCAAACTCTAAAGGATTTGATAAATTTGCAGCATTGATTGAAGTTGACGAATCTGCATTTTCTGCACTTAGTATTCCGTCAAGTTTGGCACGCATATAAATGTTTTTATTAACGTTAAAACCATACTCAAGCAAGTATCTGTATTCGTCAGAAGGCTCTGCGGTACGAACTCGATAACCAACTTCAGCCCCAATATAACCAAACTTATCCAGCCCTTTGCCTAACAATATTTTGGCTTCGTAGTCTTCTTGGTTATTTCCTAACCCATCATCCTCATCATATAAAAAAGGGGTTTTAACTAAAAAAGAAGTAGATAGAACAAAAGGTTCTGCCTGCCATTGATATCGAATACCAACCTCGGTATCACCAAAACCGCTGGCGCTACTTGTGCCCGTTACAGAATTTTCTTGTTCATAGCTTTGATGTAATAATGAGCCATAAATAGAGAAGTTATTCCCTAAACCATGCTCCAAGTAAAGTGATGTATTTTGCCCTTCAAAACGCTCAAAGGTTGGGTTGTTTCCACGATATTTGCTCGACGTATAATCAGCGTAACCTAACTTAATATAACCACTTCCTTCTTCACCAACCCATGCCCCAGCCGACACGTTAACTGACGCTAAGCTAATAGATAGAG